>JANRMD010000188.1:0-2023 GCA_033761895.1 Pirellulaceae bacterium
CATCGAGAATGCAATTCGGGCGCGACTTGCGATTGTTTCGCGCGACTTCGATTCGGCGATGGAAGCTATTACGGTTTACAGCACAGATATTCTGCCGAGCGCACAGGAATCGCTGAATCTATCCGAATCTGCCTACAAAGCTGGTGAGCTAAGTTTCGTCCAGGTACTCGTTGCCCGTCGAACTTACTTCGATTCGAACCTTCAGTACGTCAATGCTCAAGCACAGCTAGCGGCGGCTAAAGCCAAAGTCGATGGCTTTATGTTGTCGGGAGCACTGGACGCAGTCATCGATCGCAGCGGCAGCGACTCTTTGCGAGGCCTGACGTTTAGTCAGCAATAGCGGGGAAATTGAGAATGGAAAATCGAGAATGGAGAATCGAAGTCAAATCGATTTCGTTTGACTCGAAGTGACTACAAATCCTATGGCGTTCGCCGTTCCTAATTTAAAGACTTGAATCAATTTCCTGCATTTTCTCTATTCTCCATTCTCTATGCTCCATTTCCCAAACTCGGTACGGTTCATGCATCTGTAATCGACTCTACGGAAGCGAAATGTTCCTTCCGCCAAAAGCAAGCAACGTGCATTGAGGAGCTGTCGAATGAGAATCATGATTTGTGTCGGGGTCGCCATTTTGGCTTCTGTTGTTGGAGCCGGGCAAGCGAGCGCCCAGTACCCGTCGTATGGTGGGCATGGCTATGGACATGGTCAAGTTGTTCATCATGACCACCACTACGGCGCTCGAATTCAACCATACCCACAGAGTTTCGCTCCAGCGTTTGGCTATGGAAACTCCTACTCATCCGGTTACGGCAACGCGATTCCGGTGCCTCAGTACCAGGTTCCTCAATACTCAGTCCCGCAGGTATCGTCGTACTATTCGAACAATTATTACAGCCGGCCGCAGCATTCCCACCACAGTTGGCACCCAGGGCACTATTTGCTGGGACATCACTAGGAGAAATGAAGACTTTTGATTGAAGACTGAAGATTGGGGCATGAAGCTACCGCTGTTTGCTAGCACCAAACAGCGGGCCGAGTTCGATTTTAGATTGGATTCAGTACGCTCCACCGTCCGATCAATATGGCAGTATGGGTCTTGTACCGGTATAACTACAGGTAGTTCTTGGCTTTTCCTTTGGATATTTTTGTGTTTGCCGCAGTCATCAAACTTCTGACATTCGTAGCGTTCGCCGTTCACGCGGTGTTCGGCTGTTGCGTGCATCACCATCATCATCTCCATTCGGATGCATGTGGCGTCGCGGCTGTAAAGTCGTCGCATTCGACTGCGGAAGGGTCCGATGAAACAACTCATCACCACGACGATGCTTGTTGCAACCACGAACATGATTCGCAGTTTTCAGACGAAGATCCTGCACACTCTCCTTGCGATGGTTCGCACGATTGCAAAGAGCCGCAGTGCTCCTTTGTCGCCATGCCCGCCAATTCGCTTGATGCATTGGTTTCTCCTCCGCAGGCGAAATCATTCGTTGAAGGCTTGCTCACGAAGCGCCAGCCAGATTTTCGAGTCAAAGCGGTTCTAAATTGTCGCTTTGAAATGTCGTCACCGCCTGTGAGCGGTCGTGCGCGTTGCGTGCATCTGCAGACTTGGCAGATCTGATCTGTCACTCTTAGTTCCGGCGAGCAATACGCGATTCTTAGCGTGATGTCCGGGACTTTCTCCAAAGACTGCAATTGCCACCGTTCCATGTGACTTCACCGCGTTTTCGTTGTGCTTGAGCATCAACATCAACATGGTGGTGGAATCATGTCGGTTGGCAATCTAGGGCCTTTGCCATTAAGCATAGACCCTCGTTAAGACTCCGATTCCTCAGGCTTTGTCAACTCTGTTGCTGCGCATTGCGAGCAGAGCTTGCTATTTCCCAAGAGAGTATTCCCATGAGATGGAGCCTTTCCAAGCTCAACTTGAATCGACTTGTTACCATCGGCGTGGTAGTGATCGCCATTGCCATTGGTGCAACTTACTCGTTGTGGTGGCCAACGTTTTCAAAGTTGATTGACCAA
>JANRMD010000189.1:0-20740 GCA_033761895.1 Pirellulaceae bacterium
GAAAATCCCGGGGTTTGGGGCTGGCCCCATCGCTCCTGCATGCTCCCTCAGCGAATGCCAATCTGAACAAAAAATTGCAATTTTTTGAAACAGCCCTTGCCCTTAAACAACACCGTCGCTCTCCCCGGAGTACCGGGGCGATGGGGAGTTCCTTCGTTCGTGACTGCCAGGCGGAACCTGCGGTACGGACGGGAGGTTTGCCGCGAGGTAGCAAATCATCTGCGAGGAACATCAATTCAGGATCGCAGGCAACCGTTACGATTCGCTCAATGAACTGCTTGGTTGCTCTTTTGGCAGCAGCGGCGATGCCAATCAACATGAAGGCGGGCCAGATCACATGGAAAATGTGATCCGCCATATATCACGACGCAAGTGGCAATTCAAAAACCGAAACCTTGCACCCCCTCATTTGGGCTGGTGTTCGGTGTCTCGTCGAAAATCCCGTAAAACCTGGCCCCGAAAAAAAGCAGGGCATCAATTGAAACTGGAATTTGCATTCGGGGGCCTATTTGCGATACAATAGGCACTCGCACTTTTCTCCGATGGAACCTGGGCGCCCCGAAAGCCTGATCATGAATGCGACAACGACCGATTTGCTGAGCGACGAAGAGTTGGTACGCGCTTTCGCGGAAGACGGCGATCGAGCCAGTTTTGAGTTGTTGGTGGAACGCTACAAGAGCGAAATCTATAACTACCTCCGCCGCTACTTGGCTGACGAAGCGATGGCTGAGGACGCATTTCAGACCACTTTTATTCGTGTGTTTCAAAAGTCCGAGCAGTTCGACGCCTCGCGCAAATTCCGTCCTTGGTTGTATGGGATCGCAACGCACCAAGCAATTGATCTCAAACGTCGCAGCAAGCGACGATCTTTCCAAAGCCTCGATGTCCAGACAGCTGGTGGTGATTCGCGCGAGTCAACTCATGCCGCCAATATTGCTGACCATCGCCAGTCTATATCGGATCCTCTAGAACGCGCCGAATTGCGTTCACGTATGGAAGCGGCCATTGAAGAAGTGGGTGAACCAGGGCGGAGCGCGCTGGAGTTGGTTTATCTACAGGGTCTACCCTATCGCGACGCCGCCGAAATCCTCGATGTTCCCGTTGGGACGGTTAAAAGTCGAGTTCATTCGGCAATTCGCAAACTTTCTGCCATCTGGCAGCGTAACAACTGATGAGAGATTTTGCCGCTCTGGCTTTCAAGCGGTAACCGCTACGACTTTCCCTTCCAGTTAGAACCCATGCCGATTTCTGACGAAGATTTGATTGCATACCTGTTGGGTGACGTAAATCCTCAACAGCGTAAACGCATCGAGACGGTCTTGGCCGAAGACGAGGACTTGCGAGTTCGTTTAAGCGAATTGCGGATGGTGCTCGGTCAGCTTGATTCTTTGAAGACGCACTACGAACCGCCAGCTGACCTGTTGGCCACTACCATGGCCCGTATCGACGATGAATGCAAGTCAGTCGACGCGCAAGCTAGCAAGGATGCACAAGAGTCCCGTCGGCTTAAGGATTCAGTACAACTCGCATCCTGCTTAACTACGGAGCATTCTGTTCGGCGCGGCACCTGGGATTCGACCGCATTGGTGGCTTGCGTGGCGGTATTGTTCTGTCTGTTGATTCCAACTGTGCTACGAGCCCGTTTTGAATCCCGCCGAGCGCAGTGTGCCTACCGTTTGAGCTATGTCGGGCGTGGGCTGATCGACTTTGCCTCCATGGATCCGCAACGACGTTATCCAGCCGTTGCCGAGTTTGGCCCGGAAGCGTTTGCGGGTATGTTCGCAGTCCGGTTGGGTGAAATCGGCTGGGTGAATTCCCCTTCGGAATTGTGGTGCCCAAGCCTAGAGGTTTGTCGCCCAACTCGCGGAAAACTCACCTACATCCCGACAGTAGCACAACTCAAGACCTTTGACGGGCCCAAGTTGGAGTTGTGTCAGAATGAGGTCGGTGGAGATTATGCATATTCGCTGGGGCTAGTTGATGACGACGTAATTGTTCCACCTCGCTTCGAAGGTCGCACGAATTTCCCCATGCTTGCGGATTCGCCGCTTATTCAAAATGGCCGCGAAGAACTCTTGGCTCATGATGGCCTCGGAATGAACATCTGTTTCGAAGACGGCCACGTAGCTTTCGTGGTACCCGAGTGCTGGGAAGACGAAATTGGCGACAATCCCTTTTGCAACATTCGTCAAGCTCGCGCGGCTGGATTGAACTCGCGCGATGCTAGTCTTGGACCAAGCCACTTTCATCCACGTGGCAATGATTAGTTGGTTGCGAGTTTACTTTCGCAGCGACTCATGGCACTGGACGCAACAGATGGTCATCTGCACGTAAGCCAGCGTAGCCCGATCAACGTTTTTATCCTGGGCTGCCTTCTGCAATTTATCGACCGTCGCCCGAAACTCATTGCTCTGTCGACGGTATTCCTCTGACTGAATAACCATCCAACTTTCGTCGAGCATCAAGTTCTTGATCGTGCCCGCATGTTTAGAAATCATTTCAAAGTCAGCTAGAGCGATCCCTTCCAACGCCCCTTTAGTAGGTTCCAGCTTCAAACGCATGAAGGTCGATTTCTTGACTTGCCCGGGCTCTTGACCATTGATGAGCTGACTGCGAACGACAACCAGCGAAACACATAGCACGGCGATGGAAAGCAAAAGTTTGGATTTAGTCATGGGATGTACCTGATTGAATGAGTTGCCAGATTGAGTTGATTGAGAGATGGGTGCAAAACTGAGGCCCGGCTGTTACTTCTTGGCATCTGCCTTAGATGCTGGCGCTACGACGGCATTCGCTCGCAAAATTTTGTGACAGGCGATACAGCTAGTGGTCAGTTGATTGAAGGCGAGAACAGCCCCTTCGACGTTTTGTTCCTTGGCCTGAGCGGCAATTTCTAGGAGGGAAGAATCGAAGGATTGCTGATACCGACGATAGGCTTGATCTTTGCGACGTACGAACCCTTCGATCTTGCCGAGCGTCCGCAAGTGGTTCGCCTCGTCTTCCACCAGGGCAAAATCCTCTTTGGTGAGCGCTTCGAGGATCTTCTTGGAATGCTCAATCTTCTGCGCCATCCAAAAACTCATGGGACGCTCTTCAGTAATCGCGGGCACTTCTTCTTGAACCGGTGGCTTTTCCTGAGCGACAACGCCGTTGGCTACGCTAAGTAGAATAAGTCCGAGCAATCTTCTCATAGTTTGACCTTTGGTGCTTTGGTATACAGAGTTCGAATCTCGTCCCAATCAAGCAGATCGAAACTTGCGGGCTTCGTTCAGCAATCCCCGTGCCACGAGAACCTCTTCAACTAAGAGGTTGATGAATTAGTAGCTTCGCAAGAAACTGCTGTTGATCATTGGGTAGCGGAAGCCGTCAAGGCTTTCGGGGGCCGCCACAGTAGTCTCAAAAGCACTCCCGAGAGCCTTGACGGCTTCCGCTACCCCATAATCAACGAAGTTGAACGGTATCACTCACGATTTGGGTGATGACTCAGTCGGTACAGCGGTATTGTTGAGTCGCAGCGCATTATTATCGCACGATTGTCGCATGATTGTCCCAATCGTGGCTGCTAAAATTGAGACAATTGTGCGACACTCAACCGCTTAACGGTAGAGCTGGCGATATTGGCGTTGCAGGTTCTCTTGCTCTGTTACCGGAATGGGGGCAACCGGTGACTGAGGAATCGCCGAAGCAACTCGCAACACGTTGCGACAGTACTCATGACAGCTGATGCAAGTGGTCATTGAGTGCATGTACGTGTAAGCTGCGCCATCGAGGCTTTTCTCATCAGCTTGCTTCATCAGTTTGATTGCACTACGGCGAAGTTCACCGCGATAGTGCGCGTAGACTTGGTCTTCACGAGTTCGCCATGCTTCGGCATCACAAATCTTGATCAGGTCGTCGCCACCTTTGCGAATCATGTCAAAATCGCCAGACATCAAGCCTTCGACAACCCGCTGTGAACTCGATAACTTGGCACGCATCAGCCCCGCCAATTGCTCTTGTCCAGGTTCAGGGAGTCGATTCGACTGTTGCCCCCACGCAAGGACAGTCAAGCCTACTGACAGCGAGACCAGTCCAACACCCAACTTCACAAAATGCCAATTGCCAGTACGCATGATTTTCGCTCACGATTGCCTTGGTTGCGGATGTACCTACCAGATGCTTTCGGTCTGCTAAGTCAAGATGCTTGAGGACAACTTAGCCGAGAATCGATAGTTCAAAAGGCAATGTTTTTTGAGCTGTCCAAAGTGTGCTTGATTGACTCACCGCACACTTGTGCGTGCGAAACAGCACGGCTTGTAAGGACTTCGGACATTGAGAGCAATTGACGGTGTAACACACATCAAACTGAGAAGATTTAGATGATGACGCCTGAGAAGATGGTGAATTCGTTCACTTCGAACTTGGCCCAGGTGGCTTTAGTCCCAATTCTCGCATGAGCATTTGCATATCCTGCCAAACAAGCTTTTTGGCGCTTTCATTTCGCAGCAAGTAGGACGGATGATAAGTCACAACCACGCGAGCTTGCCGATATTGATGAAAACGGCCTCTTAAACTACCTACCGGTAGCGTTAAGCCGAGCAACGAACGAACAGCAACGGCACCCAAGCAAACGATGTACTTGGGTTGCAGCACTTCAAGCTGCGTTTCGACAAAGGGGTGGCAATGCTCAATTTCTTCTGGCACCGGAGTGCGATTCTGCGGTGGCCGACATTTGAGCGCGTTTAGAATGTATACGTCTTCGCGTTTAAGCTGCATAGCTTCGATAATCTTGGTCAGCAGCTGACCCGCGCGGCCCACAAAGGGCTGGCCCAATCGATCCTCGTCCGCTCCGGGGGCTTCACCCATGAAACAGACCGTCGGCTGCAATGGTCCGGCTCCGAAAACCGTTTGCTGACGGAAGCAGACAATATCTGAGCACTTACGGCATGACTTCACTTCCTCATCAAGCATTTCCAGATGCGATTTTCGATCGACGATGCTCAGCGAAGGTAGACTCCAAGGACGCTCGGCTACCATCTCACTCTCAGGGCGTGTCTCAGCCACCATGGTAGGTGCCACGGAGTGGGGGACTGGGGCCGAAGTGGGATGGGCTGAAGTAGACGCTGCTGAAATAGACGCTGAATTCTGCGTCGCTGATATGGTCACAGGGGGCGAGCTGGGAAGGCTGGCGGCGTTTTGCGACGAGGCTGTAGCGGGCGACCGCGCTTGTTCGATCACTGCCAGCATTTCGGCAGGCAGCATTTCAGCCGTCGCTCGGGGGATTCGCAAAAGCCCGCAACGCCGATAGTTTTCCAGCGATTGAAGCAAGGCCTGTCGAATTTGAGCAATTTCAAGCATAGAAGACCAGCCAAGCTAGGATGCCAACGTTTGCCTGCATTCTAACGTACGCCCTGCACTCTCACACTGGCAGGCTGCGGAAAAAGTAACCCGACGCGTTTGAGAAGGAATGCTACGCTCCCCCTCGCTAACGCTGCGGGTTAGTGTTCCCGCGTTTCGTTGCAAACCGACTTTTTCACCAGCCTGCTAGTCTCGATCTGGCTATTTTTGCTCCGGCCCCTTCGGTAAGTACGTAGCAATCAAGGTCTTCCAGACCGTTACAGCTTGCCTGATACGACTGACAAGAACGGTGCAACTAGATCAGGTGGCATTTCAAGCACAATCGCTGTTTTAGTTACGAGAGTTGTTCGATGTTCAAACTGAATTGCCGTCCCGAGCCTTCGCTCGGCGTCTCGAGCAAAGGATATCAAGTCACCCATGAACAGCCTCAAACGCGGAACCGCAACGCGCATCACATTGGTGCTTAGTGTCGCCACGAGCGTCACAATCGGGATGCTTGAGGAACGCGTTCTTTGGGCTCAGCCTCCGAAGGTTGTGCGGATTGACGGCAAGGATTACCCCGTTGCAAGCTTCGCTGGTCAGGCACTGGTAACGGCTCCGAAACCCACTCCAAGCGCGTTGAATGCGGGTACACAATCAACCAAGCCGCCCCAATCAACCAATCCGCCCCATGAAACCAATTCGCCCCACGAAACCAATCCGCCCCACGAAACCAATCCGCCCCGCGAAACCAATCCGCCATCCGCGCTCATTGCATTGCCCAGCCCAACGCTAGAGTTCAGAAGCTCGCCGTTTAGTCGCATGGAGTCGCCGGCCGCTGATCGAGTGCCTGCGGTCGAGAGTGTTCCCGTCCTTGCCACGGAACGTAAGGAATTAGACTTCGTCGATTTAACGCCCACGTCGCGAGAGCTGCTCGACGATTACATCGATTTGCCCGAAGTGAACCTCGAGCAGATCCGAGATATGCTCGCAGAGTCGCTTGATGCCCCCGCCTCGAAGCCAGCAATTCCAGCGATGCTGGCTTCCCATTCGCTTGATGGCTTGGGCCTGAGTGAAGTCAACGAACAAGCCAACAGTGCCACGCTTGTGCAAGCCCAGTTCAGCGAAAGTGATCGCGAAAAACAAGCCGTTGAGACATTGCTGAAATCTATCAACAGCCCACAAACCAACTTGATGCAGATGCAATCGGTTGATTTCCCTCAGTGGCTGGGGCAGATTCAATTTGCGATGCTGCGTTATGGTTCACATACTGACTTGACACTTCAAGACGCAATCTACACCGCAATTCAGTTCTCACCCGAGATCGAGATCCTACGAGCCGATGTGGGTATCAGCCAAGCCGAGATCACCAAGCAGCAGGCGGGGTTCGACTGGGGCAGCTTTATTCAATCCAACTGGGACGAGCGGAATGTGCCGGTCAGCAGTAACCTGGATGGCGCGTTCGTAAGACTGGAAAATCACACTTTGGCCAATAGTCTGGGTGTAACCAAACGCAACTCGATCGGTGGTAACGTCAAGTTAGCCCAAGACCTCGGTTTTGCCGATTCGAACTCACAGTTCTTCAACCCGCTCAATCAAGCCAACGCCCGCTTAGCACTCGATTTTCAACAGCCACTGTTGCAAGGTGCTGGTCTACTAACCACTCGCAGTCGCATCAACATCGCCATCGTCAATGCAGCCGCATCGCAAGAGCAGTTCATCGGAGGCCTGCAAGCTCACATCTTGAATGTGATCCAAGCTTATTGGGAACTGTCCGCAGCCCGAGGTCAGTTCGTAATCCTGAAACGCTCTCACGATCGCGCCTTGGAAACAGCCACAGTTGTTTCCAACCGAGTCCATCTGGATGTGGGGCCGGTGCAGTCCGCGCGCTCCGAGGCCACACTCGGCGCGCGGCGCGCCGCCTTACTACGTTCCGAATACGCAGTCGTTTTGGCTCAGGAGAAACTTTTGAGATTGATGTTTGGCCAATACTTCCGTGAAAACGTGAACACCGAAGTTATTCCTACCAGCAGTATGGCGGGCCCATCGCGAACTGTCGACATGGACCTCGAACTGCAACTCGGGCTGCAATGTCGACCTGAGGTCAGGCAGTCGCTGCAAGTCATCAAACGCACTTCGATCGAACAGGGAGTCGCTCGCAATCAATTGCTTCCACTGTTAGGTTTGACGATGTCCGTTTCCAACAAGGGACTGCGCGGCAATAACGGCTTGGGAAGTGCCTTCGATGACCAATTCAACTTTAGCGATCCAACCTACGGAGTTGGTGTGGCCTATGCGTTGCCGGTCGGCAATCGCGCCGCCAAAGCCAACTTGCGTCAAACACAGATCCGGTTAGTCCGTTTTCAGAAAGAGTTTGAGACAGTGGTATCAAACGTGGCCTTGGAGATTCGCAACGCATGCCACAATATCGCAAACGCGACCCAGCAACGCGAAGCGACCGCACAAGCCATGAATCTAGTAGATCGCGAACTCAACGTCCTAAAGAGCCGCGCCGAATTGCTGTTGGATGGTGACAACGTGGGGCCACTTTATCTCGAAGACCTGCTGTCCACTCAAGAGCGGCTCGCCAATGCCGAACTGGCGTTTCTCAATGCCAGTGCGACCCACGCCCTCGCTTACTTCGAACTGCAACGAGCCAATGGGTCATTGATGCGGGCTGAGCCAATACCGTGTGAACAGTAGAGAACGCACGCGTACGCATAGGAACAGGTTGGTTGAGACAAAGCGTTACAGCCGCACGTCCATAATCGAAAAGTCATCGTCCAAGATCTTACCACCCTTCATCGTGCGTACGTGACGAATCAGACTGTCCATGATGGGCTCTTCATCGCTATCGGGCTGTGAAATGAACTGCAAAAACTCTTTGAATGTCCATGTTCCACCATCCGACTTGTGAATCTCGAAAGCTCCGTCGCTGAATAGAAACAGCCTTGAATTCGGAGGCACTTCCACTTGGCTTTCTTCGAAGTCATCCCACTCGAACATGCCGATGCCAGGATTGAGCGACTCGAGTTCAACTGGAGTTCCGGTGCTGCCACGATAGAGCAGAGCTGAAGGATGACCGCCACCGCAATACGTCAGTTTGCGTGTGGCATGTTCAAAGACTCCATACCACATGGTAATCGTCCTTCCTTCTTGATCCTCCATTTTGAAACTTCGATTCAGTGCGGTCAGGACTTGCGCGGGTTTCGAAAGATCAGCTCCAGCAAGGGCACGAGCGCGTAGCAAGTTGCAAATCGTGACTCCCAAAAGTGCGCTGGCAAGTCCGTGACCAGTCACGTCGAGCAAAAAGAAGACAAATCGTTCATCGTCCAACGCAAAGTAACCGAGCGAGTCGCCGCCAAGTTCAGCGCTCGGTATGAAACGCCAATCGACTTGAACCGGAGTCGTGATGGGAGCAGGAATGAGCGACGCGACGTACTTTGCTCCCGCTTCCATTTCAGCCGCCATCCGTTTTTCACTGATGGCCAAAGCCTCAAATGCCTCATTGCGCTCGAGCAAATGCATGTAGGCTTGCGAGTGGTAACGAATACGAGCGATCAACTCCAGCTTGTCAGGTAGCTTTACAAGATAATCGTTGGCTCCAGTCGCGAACGCCTTGGCCTTAACGACAGGCTCC
Organism: Pirellulaceae bacterium; assembly: GCA_033761895.1. Classification (GTDB taxonomy): domain Bacteria; phylum Planctomycetota; class Planctomycetia; order Pirellulales; family Pirellulaceae; genus Aureliella. Next base: position 8,957 of record JANRMD010000189.1, read on the forward strand.
TCGGTCGATGACAGCACTACAATTGGAGTATCGCGAGTGGCCGAACTTGCGCGAAAGAATTTTACCAGCGACAGTCCGTCGATCTCGGGCATAACCAAGTCCTGCAAAATGACCGTCGGCTTGACCTTAAGAGCCATTTCGATAGCCTCAAACGGATTCGAACAGAAATGGAACTCTGCGTCCGGAAGGTCGACCAGCATGCGACGTACCGCTTCCCCAACGATCGGCTGATCATCGACTAGCAGCACGATGCACTTGCGCTGAACGGTTCGTAAGGAAGTCGACATGGTAATCACCGAAGACAGGTATTTGGGGTTTGTGGCGGCTGATCGAAGGCGGACTTTTCCGCAGTAACGACTATTTTTGAAGATCCGTGAACTGTCTAGAGGGTAAATCGATTGAATCCAAAGAAGAGGGGTCTAGACTGGACTGAGCAGGCTGGAGGCTGGAGCTGGATGTCCGATTTGAAATCTGAAATCTGAAATCTGAAATCTCACGCCATCCCGATTTACGCGACGACAAAAAAGGCACTATCCGATGAGTTTTGAACCCAACGCAATGATGGAGCTGTTTCGCGCCGAAGTGGAAACTCACTCGGAATCGCTCACATCCTCATTGATGGCCCTGGAACGCGATCCCTTCGATGCCAGTATCCTGGAATCGATCATGCGCTCGGCTCACTCGCTAAAGGGTGCTGCCAGAATTGTGGGAGTAAACATTGCTGTCGAAGTTGCTCACATTATGGAAGACTGCTTAGTTGCGGCGCAACGCGGAGAACTAGCGATCAAGCCTAACGATATCGATGTGCTGCTTCGTGGTGTTGACTTGCTGGTTCAGATCTCAGAAGCCACTAAGACGGACGATGCCGAATGGGCACCATTAGAAAAGGAGGTCCACGAATGTGTGCAGCAACTGAAGAGCATCCGTGCCGGCCAACCCATCGTTCCAGCCGCAATTCATCCACCCACTATCGCCCAGGCTGCAGTCGCTCATGAACCGCCAAAGTCCGTAGCACCAGAGCCAACCGCAGAGGCGCTAACTCCAGAGAAGTCGCCGACCGTTCAGCATGCTGCGATCGATGTCAGCCCACAACCTGCTGTCGCTAACAAGCCCGCTGAGCCTGCGGTACTGACTTTTGGAAAAACGCTCGATCGTACTCATGCAGAACAGATGCGTCAGGCTCTGCTGGCGGCAGTGAAGGCTGGGGCTGAAGAAGTTCGTTATGACTTGTCTATGACCACAGACCTCGACGCGGTCGGGCTGGCCTTTTTAGCGGCCTCAAAAGAGCAAGTGCAGCAGCTTTCGATCAAGAGATTAGATTTCAGTCCAGTATCAAATGAAATCCAGTTCGTGCTTCGCATGTCGGGAATTGCGTCGCCATGACCGACTTGCGGTACGAATACATTATCGAATCCCGAGAGCATCTGGCGACCTTCGAGCAGTCCGTCCTTGCGCTTGAAAAATCGCCGCATGGTGAAGTATCCAAGGCGTTAATTGAGAATGGCCTGCGGGCCATTCACTCGTTCAAGGGAGATTCAGGGACACTTGGCTTTGCCTCTGTCAACAAACTTGCGCACGCGATCGAAAGCCTGCTAGAAAACTACCGCGACGGTAATCAGATTCCCGGTACGGAAATTGTTGAAGCACTGTTGGCCGCGCGCGACCTGCTGGTGGCACAACTGGAGGACCTTGATCATCCTCGCGCTAACGAGAATGCGCAAATGATCGACCGCTTGCAGTTGCTTGAGACTCAAGCTGAGCCGACCATCCCGGTCGACGTGCTGCTCGAAGCATGGCTTGCTAGAAATCCAGGTAAATCACTTCTCGATTTCTTTCGCGAGGTCGAGCGAGTGGGCGTGTTGCGCAATCCACGCTTGAGCCTTGGCCACGGTTCACTCACTCAAGACAGATGGGATACCAAGTGCCAAGCGCGGTTGACTGGGACGCTTGATACGCGACTAGCGTCTGTGCAGGTGCAGCATTTGCAGCAGTGGCTGGCAGGCGAACTCGTCGATCTCCCTTCAAGCTTGGTTGGAACCCAAAAAAGAACAGTCCACATTTCGCTGTCAGACTGGCATTCAAGCTCAGGTTCCATCGTCGCTTTGTTTCGTGAACTTATGGCGCGCGGCGAGTTCCATCACCCCAAGTTACAGTATGGTGAAGTCCCATTGCAAACAGGACTTCCTACCGAGCCTATTGAATGGATCGCGACGACTCTGGCGGCTTTTGAGTTGCCCAAGTTGCCTCAAACCGTGCCGCCGATTGCATCTGCTGCGAATACGGTTTCGGCGGCGGTTGCCCTGTCTTCGCGGAATGTAGCCAACGCTAGTCAGACGGTTACAGTAGCCCGTCCAAGCAGTTTATCGACGCCGCCTTTCCGCGAGACGCCTACCCAACAGACGCCTGCTCCACAGCCAACTAGCCCGACGGCTAGCTCTAAGGCAACGGAGCAAGAGCCGGTCCCAAGCGACATTGCAATCCCACCGGCCCGACCCGCCGTGCAGCCTGATAAGGAACGCCTGCGTTCGCTGCGCATTAATGTCGACTTGCTTGATCGCATGATGAACTTGATCGGTGAATTGACCCTGGTAAGGAACCAAACCTTGGTCACGTTTGAAGGTGCCGAAGGCGAATCTCGCACAATCATTCAGCGACTGAACAGTGTCACGTCAGAGTTGCAAGATACGGTGCTGCAAACGCGGATGCAGCCTGTTGGAAATCTGTTCGGTCGATTTCCGCGTATGGTTCGCGACTTAGCTCGTCAGTTGGGCAAAGAGGTCGAAATTGTCACTGTCGGCGAAGAAGTTGAGCTGGACAAGACGGTGCTTGAGCGACTGACCGATCCGCTCACTCACCTGATCCGCAACAGTATCGATCATGGGCTTGAATTGCCAGCAGCCCGTGAAGCTACGGGCAAACCGCGATTGGGAAAAATCACGCTTACTGCGACGCCCGCGGATGGCCAAGTCTATATCGAAATTCGCGATGATGGACGCGGAATAGACCCAGCGGCAATCAAGTCCAAGGCTGTGGCGATGCGGCTGCGTACGCATAGTGAACTGGAGCGAATGAGCAATCGCGAACTGTTCTCCCTGATTCTACTGCCAGGTTTTTCTACGGCACAAAAGGTCACGGACGTGTCGGGGCGCGGCGTTGGCATGGATGTTGTTCGGACAAATGTCGAGGAATTGGAAGGGTCGCTCACCATCGATTCGTGGCCCGGCCAGGGCACTTCGATGCAGTTGCGAGTTCCACTAACGTTAGCGATCGTTCCATGTTTGATTGTGACCGTGGGTGAAGAACGATTTGCGGTACCACAGCGCGCTCTCGAAGAAATTGTCTGCTTGCACAAAAACGGCAAATGGACTCTGGAGCAATCGATTGATGGCGAAGTCATGCGACTGCGTAACTCGCTGATTCCGGTTGTTCGTTTCTCGGAGCTGCTTTCGAGGCCGCGGCCGTTTAGTCCGACGGACAAAGAAGAAATACTTCGCGACAATACGATCACAGAGCGCAATGCAGACCAGATCGAGTACATCTTGGTGCTTCGAAGCAGCGGTCGTCGCTTTGGTCTGCTCGTCGATCGAGTCCTCGGCCGCGAGGAAATCGTTATCAAACCCATGCATGCCGCTCTTAAGCCGATTTCGGTCTTCTCCGGAGCGACGCTTATGGGGGATGGCCGAGTGGCTTTGATCGCGGACGTTGACGGCATCTTAGAACATGTCCGTTGCCCTGGCGCCAAAGCCGAGGAAGTCTCCAAGGCGACCATTCGCGATCCCCACGAAGTCCATCGCGTACTGTTGTTTGAACATGGACCTAATGAGCAGTTCGCGCTTCCATTGGTACAAATCCAACGCGTCGAGTTGCTCGATACCAAACGCATCGAACGCATCGGAACCAGCGAGTTTGCGAACATCAGCGGAAAGTCTACCCGCATTTTGCGGCTGAGCGACATGCTGAAAGTTTCTACTTGCGAAGATCTACCAACCATGTTTTTGATATTGCCCAAGTTCATTCCTGAGCCGATGGGCATCCTGGCAACCCGCATCATCGACACTGAGTCTTTGGCTATTGATCTTCAGTCCAATGGATGCGAACGCGGCGTACTGGGGACTGCACGCGTGCGTGACCGCTTGTCGCTCTTCTTGGATGTGCAGCAGTTGCGGGAGTTTGTTTTTGGGCCGAGCAAAGAACCGGTCGGTTCGTCGAAATCCAACCCACGCGAGATGGTCGGCGCTCAACAATCCTCCGTTCCAAAACGCATCCTGTTGGTAGATGACACAACCTTCTTCCGTGAAATCGTCAAGCGTTACTTGTCCTCCGACGACGTTGAAATACTGACAGCCATTGATGGTCAACAGGGTTTGGAAATGTTGGCGGCGCACCACGTCGACTTGGTCGTTTCGGATATCGAAATGCCTGTCATGGATGGATGGCAATTCTGTCAAGCGGCTCGCGACAAGGGCTACCAAATGCCATTTGTTGCGTTGACATCGCTGGCCAAGATTGAAAACGAAGATAAGGCCAAGTCCTGCGGCTTTGATGATTTCGAGGAGAAACTCGACCACGATCGTCTACGTCGCAAAATTCAATTCTGGCTGTCGCAGAGCGAAGAAAGGTTGGCGAGTCGATGAGCGAGTCATTGTATTGCACCTTTCATTCGGCTGGTCGACTATTCGGGGTCCCCGTCTTGGATGTCAAGGAAGTCACCAACCACACCACCTTTACGCGAGTCCCTCATGCTCCGCAGGAAGTCTTGGGGTTGGTCAACATTCGCGGTCACATCTTCCTGGCGATCAACCTATCGCTGATGCTTGGCTATAAAGAACACTGCGTCAAGGCTGATTCCCAGTTCATAGTCTTCAAACCGTCAGTTGGTCCATCATTTGGAATCGTGGTCGACCAGGTCGGCGAAATGATCAGCGTCCCCGCTAGCCAGTCCGAGGAATTTTCCAGTGAATTACCGACTGTCGATGGCGATCGAGCAGTCTTTGTTTCTTACGTATGCAAGCTCGAAGATCAATTGTTGCTCGTGCTCGATCCTCGCAAGTTCCTAAGTCGCATTGAACAATCCATAAAATCCAGAGTGAGCTCCAACTCCTAAGCTCCATCGTCTTCGCAAGTCAATCAAGTAGTCACATCATGCAGAACGCAAAACTCGGCCAAAAATTACTGGTACTGACTCTATTGTTACTGGCTCTGTCTGGCGTCATCGCCTGGGCTGGAATTAGTCGTTTGCAGGTACTTGATTCTAAAGTCCAGCAACTTGGGAATGGAACCGTCAAAAAGCTGCTTAGCGCCGGCGAGACTCGCGCCTTGATAATGGCCTCAATTCGAGCCCAAAAGAACGCTTGTATCGCCACAACGGATGAGGATTCGAAACGCTACGCGGAGGAAGCGAAATCAACCGTGGCTGCCGCCATCAAATTGATCGATGCCCAGTTCACTCGCTCAAGCAGCGAAGACGAAACCAAGCGTCTCAATTCCTGCAGAGTGTCGATTGAAGAGTTTGACAAGATTAACAAGGAGTGTCTTGCACTGGCCGTTCAGAACTCGAATCTCAAAGCCAATAAAGAACTTCACGGTCGGGCAAAAGACACTCTCGAAAGAGCTTTGGTTGCGATCAACCTGATCGAAACAACTTTAGAGAACAGCAAAAAAGAAGAACCCGCTGAGATGCTGGCGGGTATCACGGCTTGTCATCGTCTGGCCAATCACTTGCAGAGTATGGCACGCACGGCTGGCGAACATATCGCAACTTCCGTCAGTGACAGTCGCTTCATTGAAGTCGACCAACGCGCTAAAGAGTTGATCGAACAATTGCCCAAGCTGTCGGAGAGTTTTCAGGAGTTCAGCCAGACAGTTAAAGTGCCAATAGGTGAGTTGAACAGTGCGTTGGGCACTTTTGGAACAAGCCTTGCAGAAGTCATTCGCTTATCCTCGCTCGATACGAATAACAAGGCTTTCGAAATGAGCATGAGTTCGGTGAAAGATGTGGCGGATGTCGCGATCCGCGAATTAGATGATCTGGTGAGTGAATATGAAGAAAGAGCCGGAAAGGATATGCTCGAGAGCAAGGGGATTTACGAAGAGAGTTTTCGCTACATTCTCATCGCATGCGGCGTGGGGATGGTTCTCGGACTGGGGGCATCTTACTGGATTTCAACGTCGATCACCCGCCCGATTGCGATGGTTCGCGATGCAAGCCGCACTATGGCCACAGGTGACCTGCGCGCAAGAATTGCCCTCAAGCAGAAGGATGAGGTTGGTGAATTAGCGGATGCAACGGATGCTCTAGCGGACGCAATCTCAGGAATTGTGCATGAGATCCAAGAGAGTTCCCATGTGCTGGCGAACACATCGTCGAAGCTCGGTGGCATCGCGAATGGCTTAGTGGATCAGAGTGAGGAGACTTCATCGCGATCCACAAGCGCAGCGGCAGCCGTCGAGCAGCTTTCAACCAACATCAGTTCGATGAGTGCTGCAGCGGAAGAAATGAGCATGAACTTTTCGTCGATCTCCTCTGCGACGGAAGAATTAAGTGTCAGCGTGGGGGCAATATCTTCCGCTGCCGATCAGACGGCCTCCAATGTTGGCAACGTAGCCGGAGCGGTCCAAGTCATCTCGAAGTCGTTCAACGATGTGCTGGCCGAGGCACGCGAAGGTGCGAACGTGGCCGGTAAGGCAGCCGCATTGGCTGACAACGCCGAGCAGACGATGCGCAATCTGGATCAATCGGGTTCGGAGATCAGCAAGTTCACAGAGACGATCAAGATGATTGCCCTCCAAACCAATCTGCTGGCACTCAACGCAACCATCGAAGCCACTTCGGCCGGCGAAGCGGGCAAGGGCTTCGCAGTCGTGGCCCATGAGATTAAGGAACTGGCCAATCAAAGCGCCAAAGCCGCCGAGGATGTTGCTCGCAAGATCGAAGGGGTCCAAAACGGCACGCGACAAGCCGTTGGAGTTATCTCTGAAATCGCTGACGTAATCAAGAAAATCCACCAGTCCGCAGGACGCATCTCGCAGTCGGTCGAACACCAAAACAAAAGCGCTCAGACGATTTCTCTGAACATCGACGAAGCTAATAAAGGTGTCGAACATATCGCACGCTCCATATCCGAGGTCGCGGCAACAGCCAACCACATGGCTCGCAATATCGCCGAAGCCTCACGCGGAGCCACCGATGTTTCAAGCAATGTCAGCGAAGCAGCTCATGCGTCCTCTGGCATTTCGCAAAGTGTAGTCCAGGTGAGTGCGGCAGCCAAACAAACCAACGCATCCGCCAACGAAGTTACCCAGTCTGCCAAACAACTCGATCAAGTCGCTGCGGAGTTGCGAAACTTGGTGGATAAGTTCAAGATAGCCCATGATGGAAACGCTTGAACCAATTCGCATACTGATCGTCGATGACTCGCGTATCTTTCGAGGCATGCTCCAGTCTATCTTGGAACAAATCTCGGATGTTCGAGTCATCGGATCGGTCTTTAGTGGCGAGAAAGCTCTTGAATTCATCGACAATGCGGCACCTGATCTCGTCACGCTGGACGTTGAGATGCCTGGGATAAGTGGGCTCGACACGCTGCGCGAAATTGCCAAACGCAACCGCCACCGGGCTGGGCTTCCGCCCATCGATGCGATCTTGGTGAGCGCTCTGACAAAAAAGGGGTCACGAGAGACGGTTGAGGGGCTGCAACTAGGCGCACTTGATTTCATCTGCAAGCCAAACGAATCCGATTTGGAAGAAAACGTTGCTTCCTTGCGTAAATCTATTGAGGAGAAGATCGCCGTAGTACGTCAACGTCGTCGCCGAATTGCTGTGGGCAGCGCTCTGTCGATGCCTACGACCAGGACCGCGGCGAACTTGCATGCAACGCCATCGGTGGGGCGCTTTCGAGCCATAGCGATCGGCACATCCACAGGCGGTCCCGAGGCACTTGGTCGAATTCTGCCCGACCTCGCGGCCAACTGCCCTGTCCCGATCTTTATCGTGCAACACATTTTGGAGGGCTTGAGTCACTATCTCGCCGAAAGCCTCAGTCGCAAGTGCAGTAGGCAGGTACTTGAATCAGCTGACGGCATGATGGTGCAGCAGAATGGAATCTATCTCGCCAAGGCTGGTAATCATATGTTGGTGCGTAGACGTGAGGGAGCCATTGAACTGGGCGCGACGAACTCACCACCCGAGCGAGGCTGCCGACCATCGGTGGATGTATTTCTAACGTCGGCGGCATGTATTTATGGACCAAGTTTGCTGTCGATAATTTTGACCGGAATGGGTGATGATGGCGCCTCAGGCGTGCGAGCCGTTAAACGAGCCGGCGGAGCGGTCATTGTTCAAGACGAGGCAAGTTGTGTGGTGGCTGGAATGCCCAAGGCCGCGATCGCCACGGGGGCCGTGGACGAAGTACTTCCATTGTTGCAGGTCCCAGCTTGGCTTGCCCCTTGGTTCAGATAGGATCTTGCGATGCATGTGACCAAGGAGGAATTTGATCGCATCCGCGAACTGATCAACACCTATTGCGGACTGTCGCTGGCCACCGACAAACTTTACCTCGCGCAGTCGCGGCTTTTGCCGTTGCTCTCCAGATACAACTTGGGCTCATTCGGAGACTTAATTGAATGCGTCCAATCGAATCAGCCCAATCGACTGCGCGATGAGTTCATTGAGTCGATGGTCACCAATGAGACTTCGTTCAATCGCGACACGCACCCATTCGAAGCTCTGCGAACCAAGGTGCTTCCGATGATTGCGGCCAATAAACTGGAACGTAAGCAACGCCAAGGTATTCCATTCACCAAAGTACGCGTGTGGTCGGTCGCCGCTTCGACAGGCCAAGAGCCGTATAGCATTGCGATGGCGATTGCGGACTTTGTCGCAATGCGGACCGAGACCAAACTGGGGTGTGAGCAGTTTTGGATCTTGGCCAGCGACATTTCTGAACGAGCACTGAACGCGGCCCGCCAAGGCATGTATTCTGATTTAGAAATGAATCGAGGAGTAACGCCCGATCAAAAAGCAAAATACTTCGTTTGCCGTGGTGCGAAATGGGAGGTTGCGGCGCAGCTCAAGGGCATGCTTGAGTTTCGCAAGTTAAACATCCTGACAAATGTTTCGGATTTGGTCGGTTTCGATTTAGTCTTTTGTAGAAACCTGTTGTACTACTTTGACGAACCAGCTCGGATTGCTGTTTGCGACAAGATGATCAACAGCCTGAATCAGGGCGGGATTTTGATTATCGGAAGTGCCGAACATCTCCCACCTGGCTGGGAAAGCCGCCTGCAGCAAATGCATGTTGGCAGAACGATGCTGTACATCAAGCGATGAGGCTTTCTCTCGCCAAGAACAAAAACCTGTTTGGAAAGTTATTTCTTTAACTTGGTCCCGTCGTTTGTTGTCACTGGATTTCTGAGTTGCTCAAACGACTTTTCGATTTCTGACTTTAGATTCTTTACTGACTCGATATCATCCTTCCGCTGGGATTCTGCAAGTTTCGTGATCGCTTGTTTCGCTTCAGCAAGTAACGCCTCAGCTGCAGCACGGTTGCCGAGAGCGATCTGACAATCGGCGGCAAAGATGAGTCCGCCGGCGCTACGTTCAATGTCTAAAAGTTCGTTGACTAGCATTAGGGATTCTTCGAACTGGTTCGTTCTGCGGAATTCACGTGCCAGCGCAGAAACACTGCTTTCCCATAGATTTGTGCCACGCTCAGTGAGTTTGATGCACTCTTCTAGTGTTTTGACGTATTCGGCGGGGCGTTCCGTGGCGATCATCATGGCTTTCCAGCTCAGCAGTCGGGCCTTCTTTTCAGCATCAGTCGTTGCAGCGATGGTTCGATCCGCATGCGAGATCCCTTCGTCAATTCGCTTGAGTCTGAACAGATTGTAGGACTCACGCTGGAGCAATGAGTCTCGGTTGCTTTCGGTTATGTTTGGAAGTTCCTGCAACCTGCGCGAATTCGCGAGCGCTTCTTCGTTGCGGTCACTCCACTCGAAATACACTTGGCGGGCGAATTCGAGTTTCCAACGCATGGTGTCATCTGTGATTGTGGGTAAAACTTCTTCGATGTACTTGATGGCGAGCGTGTAGTCGTCCGATTTCTCAAACTCGTCGAGTTTCTTGTAGACAGCTTCTTTGGCTTGCCATTGGTCTCGCTTTTTACGTCGGTCGATATACTTTTTTGCATAGGCGCCGCCTTCGGTATCCGCTTCGAATATCTGCTTAATGATAGGTCCGCAAAAGTACAAAACGGGATCATCGCCGAAATCCTCGATCGAACCAAATTGCGGCTCCATGGCGCTGATCGCTTCGTCAAGTAGCTTCCCCCGCTCGACACCCGTCGATCGGCTTGCGTTCTTTAGCAACTCATCGCGTTTTGCTTTAGCCGCGCGAGCCTTCGCGATATCCCGAAGATACGATTCGACACCGGAGTCTGTTTCATAGCCAATGATGAACGAATAAACTTGGCCCGTTGGATCAATGAGGACAACTGTGGGGAATCCCTTTACGAGAAACCTCTCTTGCAATGCAGTAAAAGTCGCTTTCCGTTGATCCTCTTCGGGTGTATCTGCGAAACTGAAATCGAGTTCCACGAATGTAAAATCCTTCGAAAGGGCCTTTAGGAATGCGTCGTCTTTGAACACTTGGTCGTTCAGAAGCCCACATGAATGGCACCAGCTATGCCCAGTAAAAACGACGAACATGTCCTGCTTATGAGCGGCGGCTTCCTGCTTACCTTTCTCGAAATCGCGAATCCAATTTGGCTCATCGGCTTGCAAGGAGACAAGCACAATGACCCAAGCAGAAGCACAAGTCAGAGTCGATAAGGCATACTCTGAGATTTTGCGAGGACTAAACATCACGGATAATGGTCGTTCAGATGAGTTGCGGTTTATTGGACCTAGCACAAACATATTCGAAAACACGGCGGCTCGCGAATCTCTGATGGCCAAAACCTGAGATTTGGAAGCGACCCGAATGTAGAGAGTCAACGCGTTTTCGTGGTCAAACCAAATTGCTGGCATCAAGTTGCGCAAGGTGCCAGCCACCTTCCGCCAGCTGCCCCACCCGGAATTTGGTGCCAGCCACCCAACCCTCTACTTTACCTTTTCTGTGTCCGCCGCCTGCGCTACCCCTTTTGCCCTTCTTGCGGAGCCCGGGTCGGTCGCATGAAATCAGATGGTGCCAGCCACCTTCTGTTCCCAGCCACCTTCTGTCCCCAGCCACCTTCTGTCCGACGCCACCATCCCCGAGGAGCGAGTGTCCGATCCTGAAGGGATCGCAGAGTTGACTCGCAAACCACGTTCATACCCGATTCTGTGATCCCTTCAGGATCAAGCACCGACTCCGCGAAGATTCCGGTGGTGCGCTCCGCTTACCACCGGCTATTGTCTGAAGACCGCTCCGCGGTGACTTGCCTCCCAAGACCTCAGGAAGCACGCACTACTACCTTCCCGTGTCGCGCAAGGTGCCATCCACTTTTCGTCCACTCTAACCCGTCGCGCAAGGTGCCAGCCACCTTTAGTCCTGCATTGCCCTTTTTGCCTTTCTTGTGAGGCCACGGTCGTGGTGGGTCGCTCCTGCCGGGTGCGACCGTGTTTGCCTATGGTGGCTGGCACCTTGCGCGTGAGGTCCTCTAGCTAGCCTTCGGTCGTCGGTAGGTGGCTGGCATCATCTGTTTTCTGCGATCTTTCGCTGCATTGCCCTTCTTTCCTTACTTGCCTTTCTTGCAAGGCCTCGGTCACGATAAATCGGATGGTGCCAGCCACCTTTTGTCAGTCCGT
>JANRMD010000190.1:0-13352 GCA_033761895.1 Pirellulaceae bacterium
AGTGCTACTCGTACTCACGATTGGAACGCGTCAAGCGTTTCGAGAGTATTGACGGCTTTTGTGAGCCGTCGGCGCTAGCCGCGGGTCTCGAAGTTTGGAGCGTGCATGGATTTCAATCGTGCCAATGCAAGTTGAACTGGAGTTTGTGCGGAATTGGCACGTTTAAAGACGATGGACGATTGTTCCTTCGGTCACCCGCGGCTAGCGCCGTCGGCTCACTAAAGAACAGACCACTAGCGCCGTCGGCTCACTAAAAAACAGACCACTAGTAGCGCCGTCGGCTCACTAAAAAAACAGACCGTTAGCTAGCGCCGTCGGCTCACTATCCCAACACGCTCCGTTGGCTAGCGGTTAAACGATTTTATGCGTAGCAACGCCAACACAGTAACGACGCTTGCTGTCGATTTAGCTGTCGACATACCGTTGGCAGTGGTCTTTTTTGGACCGCAGAAGTCCTCGTCTGTAGAACCCACCACTGAGAAGAAGGCATAGCAGGCCGCTGACAGGGCTGCCCTATTTGTCCGCATCTTTCGACGAGTGGTCATGGACGATGACCCACTTACCATCGATCTTTTGCCACACCAGTGAGAAATTTCCACCAACGGGTTGTTCACGCGTTAAGTGCCAACGACCGAGCATGAGGGCAGCTTGGTCGTCGAGCATTTGGACTTCCAGTTCGCTGAACTTCAGCATGCCCATGGTCTGTTTGTCAGGATAGTTTTTCAGGTATTGATCGCGGGTCGCTTCCCAACCTCGGGTTGTTTTGCCTCCGGAGCTGAAGGTCAGTCTCTCGCTGCGCCAGTAAGCATCCATGAAAGCGGGAATGTCACCGCGATTCCAACTAGCCGCTTGCTTTTCGAGAATGCTCTTCAGTTCTATTGCCAACGGTGAATCCGCGTTGGCTTTGGCTTTGCCATCTCCGGTTTGCTTTAGCGCGACCGTTTGGACTTGGTAAATGTCAAAGCTCGCTGCCGTGGGTGTCGCCGGTTTTACTCCAGCTTCAGCCAACACGGCTTCAATGGCCGCCATGGTTTCTGGAGCAGGTTTGAAGTTGCCAACGCGAGTGCCCGAAGCGATTGAAAGGGGTGTCCAACCATACTCATTGCAGCTATTCCATACATCGATTCGCGCACCCCGAGCGGCTAAGAAAGCCACTACTTGCGGAAGACTCTTGTAAGCCGCGCCGTGCATAACCGTTTCACCGTGATCATCTTTGGCATTAATGTCTAATCCCAGGTTGAGAAGATAACTCAGACATTCGAGCACCTCGGGCTCAGCGCCGGCTTCTTCACCTGGAGCCAGTGTGCCGACACCGGCTGCAGCCAGCAGTGCGGTGGCGTGTTCGGCGTTGGTGATCGCTGGATCAGCTCCAAGTTCGATCAGCGTTTTCATCAGCGGGAGATCGGCCGTGACGGCTGACATTATGAGTGGCGTGGCGCCTTGACGGCTGAGCTTGCCTCGCCCGGACGAGCCTCGCTCAAGGCGTTGATTAACGTTCGCGCCGCGCGCAATCAATTCGCGCACGAACTGCAAACTTTCTAGCTTGCCGGTTGTCATCGGAGCTGGATCGCCATCATCCCCATCACCGCGATTAGGTTTACGAACCCAACTGATCGCATGCAACACGGTGTAGCCTGAACGTTCATCGTTAGGATCGGCGCCCGCTTCGACCAAACGCAGCGCTAACTCGAAATGACCATTTTCGACCGCCAGCATCAGCGGGCTGGTTCCTTTACGCGGCGCCTTGCCTCCCCCTGAGGTCTTTAGTGTTTGATTTACATCGACCCCCTTGTTGAGCAACAGCTCAACAACGCTTGTCTTTCCAGCTCGAACCGCAAAGAACAAGGGGTTGAACCCAGAAGGAAGTGAGTCGTTCGGATCCGCACCCGCCTTGATGAGTTCTTCGACAACAGCCGCATGGCCTTTGGCGGCGGCCCACATGATGGCGGATTGTCCTTTGCGTTCATGAGCCGTGGGGTCGGCTCCGTGCTTGAGCAGCACTTGCACGCAGTCAAGTTTGCCTGTGCGAGCAGCGGTCATGAGAGCTGTTTCACCGCCGGGCAAGGTGGCGTTTGCATCAGCGCCAGCTTCAAGCAACGCCGACAAAATAGCTGCGTTACCATTCGTGCAGGCTAAGGCCAGAGGAGTCACTTCGTAGCGATTCTTGGCTTTGGGATCGGCCCCAGCGGTAAGTATAGCCTGCGTCATTTGCAAGTCGTCGTGCTGAACGGACCAATGCAACGCGGTCATGCCGTCGGCTTGACCAGAATTTACGTTGGCTTTCTCCGTTAGCATACGCAAGACTGTGTCGCGCTGCCCTAACTCGGCGGCATCGGCAACAGTCCTTGCAGTCTTCGCTGGAGTGTTGCTCGCTTGATCATCAGCCCAAATAAGATTGCAGCAAAGGCAGACCGCGCAAGCCGCGACGAGAATGTGACTTGATTTCATATCCGTGGTTCGCAACATGAGATTCGGTGATGGTTCGATCTTAGTGCTTCATCCAACTTTAATTTTGGATGGCAGGCTCTGAGTCTCTGCGAAGGGCGTGGCGAATGTCGCTCGAATCACGCCCTTCCCAAAGCCTCAAAGCCCCAGCGCGTGCCACCCAAACACAATCAACCCCAAGATGACGAAGCATCAGTTTACATCACCGAGACCTCGAACGTGGCGAATTCCGACTAATTGTCCGATGACTTGACGTAGAGCGGATTGCTGCGAACGGCTGAAGCGAACGCAGAAAGTTGCTGCATGTTGTCACAATGTCCCGTGTACTTGAGTCGTGGGCGCAAGCGGTCGTGCAGCGCCCGGCCACCGAGAACGACGATGGTTTGAGATGGCAAATGCTTCTGGAATTCGCAGTACTTTTGTACAAACGATTCCTCGTCCTCTAAGTAGGAAACGCTCAGCCAGAGCAACCTGGGTTGGTAGGTCGCAACCGCGCTTGCAATGGTCTCGAAAGGCAAGTTGGGGCCGAGATTGGTCGCCTGCCAACTGCACTCTTGGAGCACGAGCTCTATGATCTGATTAGGCAAGGAGTATTGGTCCCCTGACGGCGAGGCTCCAATGGCAACAGGGGCGTTGGCTGGAGGCGCTGGCAGTAGTCGACGAAAATCGTGCAAGACCCTGTGACAAACTTCGCAGCCACGTCGTTCCTGGTAAATTTCCAAGCTTCCACAGTCCCAAAGCTCACCTAAGCGATGAAAGGTGGCCGCGATAAAGTCGTCCGCGAGCTTGGCGAAGGACGAATTTTGAGAGTAGTACTGTGTCAAAACGGTCAAGCATTTGAGCTCGTTCCCCTCAATGACCGCTTTTTCGAACTGGGGAAGAAGCGCCGCAACATCGCAGCAGGCTTCCAGCGTGGGCGTTTCGCACGAATTTGCCTCCGCCGGCTTCGAAACCTGCGCCTGTCGATTGGTCTCTTCTAGGAATCGCAAAAACCCATCTAGCGGAATTCGACGATGGCCGCCTAGGGTGCGGACCGTCGGAATCGCCCCCCGGTCACACCAACGCTTCACCGAGGATTCGGAAACGTTGAGCGCTTCAGCAACTTGTCTGGTTGTTAATTGGTCTTCCACGTGATTTCCAAAGTGATTGCGTGATATTTCAGGGGCATTCGAGGCGGCTTGGTTTGATCGTTTCAAAGTATAGTAGCCAGCTTAGCAAGTAAGAACATAAACCACCCGAAAGAACTGTTTCCGGGCGAATAATAGCAAGTATTTTCAGTTTTCGAAAAAAGTCAGTTGCATACCATCGGTGGTTGCGGTAGAACGGTTTGAACGAATTGAATGAATTGCACGATTATTATCCGAGGTAAGCAAGATGACTACAACACTGGTCCGACGGAAGACTCGAAATTCTCCGGCCGCTAGCCCCAAGCGAACCTTCCTCAGAAAATCGCTCGAGGCCGCTTTTCTAGAGTATTGCCAGTTGAGTATGGAGCCCGGGGCGGCCGACGTTGATCAGCATCGTTTGGCACAGCTAACCAAAGAAGCTCAAGACCACATCGCCAACGAGCAATTCAAACTTCGCACTGCCGAGTCGGAGATATTGGGCGATGACTTGCTGTTGACCTCGGAAGTCGTGAGCAAGCGATCCGCCAAGTTGGCTAGCATGCCCAGCCATCTCGCTGGTTTGTGCGAGCGAGCGTTGCTGACTCCTGATCAAGAGCGATCGATGTTTCAACGCATGAACTATCTGCGGTACCGTGCCGCAAGTTTGTTGGAGGGTGCGGCGAGCAAGCACAAAGTTTGCCAATGGGATTTGGAAAGAGCCGAAGGCTTGCTTCGAGCCGCAAACTGGCATCGTGACAACATTGTCCAAGCCAACCTGAGATTGGTTATTTCGATCGTTAAGAAGTTCGCAAACAATCAATGCAGCTTTGACGATCTGCTCAGCGATGGGATCATTGCTCTGATGCGAGCGGTCGAGAAGTTCGATTACGACCGCGGTTTCCGCTTTAGTACCTACGCGACTCAAGTTGTTCGCAGAAATTGCTATCGCATGGTCATGGATCGCCAAGAGGAACGACTGAAGGTTACCAACAGTGTCTATGAACCAGGCCTTGATGTCGCCGACGATGTTCGCACTCCAACGATGAGCGAAGGTCGCTGGAGTACGATGCGACAACACTTGGGAGCTCTGCTGGATCAACTCGATCGACGTGAGAAGTTCATCATCCGCGCGCGATTCTCACTCGGCGGTCATCGCAAAGTGCAGACGCTTCAATCGCTGGCAGATGCGCTTGGTGTTTCCAAAGAGCGCGTGCGTCAGTTGGAGAAGAGAGCCATGGACAAGTTACGTCTCCTGGCAGATTCACAACCACTTGAGTTTGCTGAAGCGGAGTAGCTAGGGCAGTGGCGGTCGCACGCGTCACGTGCGACCCCCGGGAAGGCAGGCTAAGTTCCTAAGCGTGATGGGCGGCGGCGCTCTGACTCACGCAGCTTGATCTTTCGCATACGAATCGACTTGGGGGTGATCTCCACCAACTCGTCATCTTCGATGTACTCAAGGGCTGCTTCGAGGAACAAGGCACGCGGCGGTTTGAGAATGATGTTTTCGTCCGACCCAGCGGCTCGAACGTTGGTCAGTTTCTTTTCACGGCATGGGTTAACCACCATATCCGAATCGCGAGCGTTTTCGCCAACGATCATGCCTTCGTAAATCTCTTCGCCTGGGCCAACGAACAATTCCGCGCGGTCTTGCAATCCGAACAGAGCAAATCCAACCGCTTTGCCAGTGACCATGGAAACGAGCACTCCGTTGGAACGATGAGGCACGTCACCTTCCTGAGGTTTGTAACCCGAGAACCGGTGGTTGATGATGGCTGTTCCTTGAGTTGCGTTCAACAACTTGGTTCGCAGACCGATCAGGCCACGGGCAGGGATGGAGAACCGCAGCAGTGAATAACTGCCGCGAGGTATCATCTCTTCGATGGTGCCGCGCCGGTAACCGGCCAACTCCATGACCGGTCCGACTTTTTCTGTTGGGACTTCGACGGTCAGGGTTTCAAACGGTTCATGCAGCTTGCCATTGATTTCGCGGACCACAACACGCGGCTTGCCCACAGAGAGTTCAAACCCTTCGCGACGCATGGTTTCAATCAAGATGGCCAGATGCAAAACACCGCGACCACGGACCGCGTAGGCTTCCGAGCCTTCGACAGGCGTTACGCGCAGTGCCACGTTGCGCTCGAGTTCTTTTTCAAGTCGAGCGCGCAATTGGCGAGTCGTAACGTACTTGCCTTCACGACCAGCGAATCCAGAGGTATTCACACTGAAAATCATCTCAAGCGTGGGTTCGTCCACGGTCAGTCTTGGCAGCGGTCGCAATTCACCGCGGGTCCCAATCGTATCCCCGATCTCTACGTCTTCGAGTCCCACGACGGCCGCGATATCACCGGCAGTTACCTCATCCACTTCAACTCGACCAAGTTTGTCGAAGGTGGACAGCGTAGAAACTTGAGCTTGAACGATGCGATCGTTGGGCTTGGACAGATCAATCTGTTGGCCGATCTTGAGCTTTCCAGCTTGAATTCGACCCACTGCAATGCGGCCGACATACTCTGACCAGTCGAGGTTGGTGACAAGCATCTGCAGCGGTGCGTCTGGTTCGACCTCTGGCCCCGGAATACTTTCTAGGACCATATCTAGCAGCGGTACCATGGAATCGCCGCGAACGTTTGGATCGTGTGTCGCATAGCCTTCCTTGGACGATGAATAGATGTGCAGGAAGTGGTCCATATAATGCTCACCACCCAGATCGACGAGCAGCTCAAGAGCTTCGTCGAGCACTTCGGCTGGGCGAGCGTCTGGGCGGTCGATCTTGTTGATCACTACGATCGGCTTCACACCCACTTCAAGGGCCTTCGAAAGTACGAAGCGAGTTTGTGGCATCGGACCTTCGGCGGCGTCAATCAACACGAGAGCCCCGTCCGCCATGCGAACAACACGTTCCACTTCACCACCAAAGTCGGCGTGGCCAGGGGTATCGATGATGTTGATCTTCACGCCTTTATAGTGCAGCGCGATATTCTTACTGAGGATCGTGATGCCCCGCTCACGTTCCAAATCGTTGCTGTCGAGAATCTGCTGGCCCTGCAACTGCGATTCGCGAAATTGACCGCTTTGACGCAGCAGACAGTCAACAAGGGACGTTTTCCCGTGGTCAACGTGGGCAATAATAACAATGTTGCGGAGATCGCTACGACGCATGCCGAGAGCCTGTTCAAAAAAAATGCCTAGAATTCTGAGCTCTTATTTTGTTCTCTTGGGTCGAATTACGGGAGGGGGCGCATTTATGTGCCCCACCAATCGCCACTGATTTACCAAGTGTCTGCACCTCCTGGAGGGCAGTTGCTAGCTAAAACCAGCCAAGAAAATCCGGTGGAATTCACGACCAAATCTGCGTTAAGGCAGCATGAGCCACGGGAGCAGTCTCTTGAGCGGCTTTCGTAACCCTTGGGCCCGACTAAACAGGTGAGAACCGGGGAAATGAGGCTTGCCCCGAACTGTCTCGCTGTAATATTCTGGATCCAGAGCCATTTATCAGCGACCAGCCCGAAATTTGCACCAGATTTGGGGGCTGTTATAATCGCTGCTGAAAATGTCGATTCGCACGTAACCCGAAGCGTTAGCGAGGGACTGAGCTACGGCGTCGAATTGACCATGCAGAAAGGTCCCTCGCTAACGCTTCGGGTTATGAAAAACGGATTATGAAAAACCAAGCAAAACGTCCGGATCGCTTCAAAGAAACCATGTAGCGCCACGTCATTACTAACGCTTCGGGTTAGTTGATCTGGGCCCATCATTCAAAAGACCATTCTCAATGCCGCAACTCAATCGTCGTCAACTCGTTCAATCTTCAGCCATCCTTGGGCTGAGTGCAGCGACCCTGGCAAAGATCGTATCGCCTGTACTCGCTGCCGACGACAAGCCATTAACGGTTGGGGCACGCGTTCTATTTCAAGGCGATTCGATCACCGATGCTGGCCGCGACCGGAAATCGGATAAGTCGAACAACGCCAATGGACTCGGTCGAGGTTATCCCTTTTTCGTCGCCGGAGAGCTTCTGCGAGATTTTCCGCAATCTAAGCTTGAGATCTTCAATCGTGGCATCAGCGGCAACAAGGTTCCTGACCTCGCCTCGCGTTGGCAGGCTGATTGCCTTGACTTGAAGCCTAACGTGCTAAGTATCCTGATTGGGGTCAACGATATTTGGCACAAGCTGAATGGTAACTATTCCGGCACAGTCGAAGACTACGCTACCGGATATCGCAAACTGATTGAGGATACGCAAAGCCAATTGCCTGAGACACGAATTGTGATCTGCGAACCGTTCGTCCTGAAATGTGGAGCGGTGAACGATAAGTGGTTTCCGGAATTTGACGAGCGACGTGAAGCGGCGGTCAAGCTAGCGCAGGACCTTAAGTTAACCCTTGTCCCGTTTCAGCAAATGTTTAATCGTGCTGTAGAGCATTCACCACCAGAGTATTGGGCTGCCGACGGAGTTCATCCGACTGTAGCTGGGCATGCTCTGATGGCTAGTGAATGGCGAAAGGTGACTGGAATCTAAGCCAGAGACTTAATCCAATGGGGAGGAATCGATGAGCATCAGAGATCTTCAAGCGGCATTCCTCATATCGTGCTTATCGTTTTCAGTCGCGTGGGGCTTTGGCGACGACAATACCAAAGACACCCCAACTGATTCAGCGGCTACCTCGGACGCGAAATCAGAGGCGAAGTCAGAAGCGACGCCCGGCAGAGCTTCCGCTGTCTTCGCGGGCGGTTGTTTTTGGTGCGTGGAGTCCGATTTCGAAAAGGCCCCTGGCGTCATCGATATCGTGGCTGGCTATAGCGGCGGACGATCCAAAAATCCCACTTACAAAAATTATGCCAGCAGTGGGCACCGCGAAGCTATCTTTGTGGTCTACGATCCTACACAGGTCACGTACGCTGGGCTGGTCGAGTATTTGCTGAAACATGTCGACCCAAGCGATCGCACAGGCTCCTTTATCGATAAAGGACCGCAATACACGGCCGCCATTTACTATGCATCACCCGAAGAAAAAGCAGAAGCTCAGCGAGTCGTTAAGGCCATTGAAGAGATGAAAGTCTTACGTGGCCGAGTGACCGTTCCGATCTTGCCGCGCCAAGCCTTCTGGCCAGCGGAAGAATACCATCAAGATTATCACACCAACAACGCAGCGAAATACGCCAACTACCGTGCGACCTGTGGGCGAGACAAGTTTATACAAAAGCTGTGGGGACCAGCCGCAAATCAGCTGACGATCCCCGGCGCTTTCCCCAGCGATTCGCAGATCGCGAAGGTAAAGCAAGAGATTACGAACGCTGCTATATCAACGTCTCTCGCATCGAACCATAACGACACCAAAGGCAGTGGCAAAGATAGTGAAAAAGAACTCGCTGCCTGGATGACGTTCAAGAAGCCTTCAGATCGCGAACTGCGGAAAAAGCTAACTCCCATTCAATTCGACGTCACGCAAAAAAACGGCACCGAAATCGCCTTCCGCAACCCGTTTTGGAACAACCATGATGAAGGACTGTATGTCGACGTTGTTTCCGGAGAGCCGCTGTTCGCTTCGGTGGATAAGTTTGATTCGGGGACGGGGTGGCCGTCCTTTGTCAGGCCAGTTGATCCTCGGTTGATCGTGTCCAAGGAGGATCGCTCTGAAATGCCAGTCAGGACTGAAGTGCGGTCACGGATCGCGGATTCACATCTTGGCCATGTGTTTAACGATGGTCCGGTGGAACGCGGCGGGCTACGCTACTGCATCAACTCGGCTTCGCTGCGATTCATACCTAAGCCCAAGTTGCAAGCCGAAGGCTACGCAGAGTTCCTGCCGCTGTTCGAAGGCAAGTAAGCTAGTTGCGACTCACTTGAGCTGTTAACCCGCGAGTGCGAGCTTGTTCAATGGCGACCTGCAGCACTTTGTCCGCTTGGATATCTGCGGGCATCAAGGCCGCACCATCACCGGCGAGCACAGGCTTCGCCGTTAGTCGCTCGCCGGGTGCGTCCGTTTCCACGGGGATGTTGGGTTGCACTCCGCGTTCGCTGATGGCCGCGCCGGCTGGGGAATAGAACTTAGAAACGGTCAATCGAATGCCGCTTGAAAGTGCCTTGGTGTGAAACAAACCTTGCACGCTACCTTTGCCGTAACTGGTCGTGCCAACCAGCAGACCTCGGCGGTTGTCGTTGATTGCACCGGCTAGTATTTCGCTGGCACTGGCGCTTTCGTGATCGATCAACAGGATCAATGGAACTTGCCAAGTCCCGCTGCGATTAGCGGTGTAGTTTTGGTTTTCAATACCATTCTTTCCGCGAGTGCTAACGATGCCGCCTTCTTGGATGAAGCGGTCAGCAACAGCTACGGCCGCATCCAACCATCCGCCTGGATTGCCACGCAGATCGATGATCAGGTTTTGCATTCCCTGGCGATGTAAGCTCCACAGCGCTTCGTCGAGCTCATTGGCAGTGGTCTTTTGGAAGCTAGTGATCTTTAGGTAAGCGATACCGGAAGCGGTGTCGATGAGGCTCGCGTTCTCAATACTTGGAACATCCACTCGTCTGCGGGCGACAACGCGTTCGAAGGTTGTCCCGTCCTGCCGTGCAATCAGCAATCGCACATGGCTTTGCGGTGGTCCACGCAATAGGTCAGCGGCTCGTTCCGCTCCCACATCTTCACAACGTGATGACCCGATTTCCAGGATTGAGTCGCCAGGTTGCAACCCGGCTTCCATGGCTGGTCCATTTGGAATCACGCTGAGGACATACAGTGGAACTTCGTGTGGCTTCAGGGCGATACCCAGACCAACGAAGTTACCTTCAATCTGCGATTCAACTTCATTGAGTTCAGTAGTAGACAAAAACGACGAATAGGGATCGAGCAAACCGACAGCGCCAAACACAAACTGCATGACCGTGATTGTTGGACTTAGCCCAATTTGTTTCTCGGCAGTGGCTGCAGCGTTGGCCACGATCGTACGAGCTTCGAAGCGATTGTTGATTGGTCGCGCCAGCGTGTGGCGGTGAATGTTTGTGCGAAATTGCTCTATGACTTGGGGATTCTGTCCATTCAAAAAAGCATCGACGAACTTTGGTTCGGTGAGCGCGACTTCTAGGTAAGCTGTACCGCCTCGCACCAGCTGTGTCATCTCTAACGGATCGACGTAGCTCATTTCCAGTCGTGCTAGAACTTCGGAATACAGTTCAAGCACGTCCTGCACCGAGGCCTGCTTCAAGTTATCCAGCATCGTGACGTCCAGGCATCGTCGCAACACATCATAGTGCAGTCGCGAAATCAACAGACGTCGCTTCAGTTCAGCATGGTCAGGAAATTTGCGGGTTGCGATTTCATAATGCTGAATGGCTTCCAGCCACCGCTGATTTTGCTCATGCTCAATACCGATGCGCAATTGACCGTCTACAACATCGGAAGCGACTTGCAGGGCCGGGGTGGAGTTTTGCTGCGCAGAAACGATCGAGCCGAAGCCTAGGGCTACGACGCAGCATAGGAACTGGAGACATTCGCGGATGGAGAATCTCATTGGCTACTTCCGGGGAGTGGACATCGTGCACCGTGGAATAGCGAACAAGCCAATAGAGTTGAGCGAGTACTTTCACTCCTAGACTCTGGGGCGTTTCGCGATTGGGGAACCTCGAAGCACATCAACCGGCTGGAAGGATTTTTTAAACCATCCATGTCGGCTTAATAGAGACGTGCTGCCATCCATGCACGAAGTCGGCCCAAGGAAATATAGGTCACAAAACTGCCACGTCAAAAAAATGTCGAATAATTTCCGACCGTTCATCCCGCATTAACGCTAAGCACCGCACTGTGAATTCGCGTTGTAACGAATATTCGCAATGTGCTAACGGGCGATTTGCCTGATGCGCGGCGCTTAATGAAGGGAACTGCATTGTTTTGACACAAGATCACGGCAACTTTGGGCCAGTGACCTGCTACGCATCCCGCGCAGAGAAACTTGATCCAACCCATTGATCGCTCAAAAGATCAGATCTCGTTTGGCATCCAACGAAATAGTACGCAGCCAAACTTCGCCAGGCAAGCGTTACTTTAGAAACGAGAATGAAGAACCTTGAATGCGGCAAACTTCAGTGGAGTTACATTTTGCCAGCGTTATCATTGCCAGCGTTACGTCTGCCACTCTTCAACTTGAGGTAGATCTTCCAGCGTGCCGAGGCCGATCAATTGTAGAAGTTTGTCGGTCGGGTAGTAATGCAGTTGCCGTTGTTTTTGTCCTTCGCGACGGATTTCAATCAGCTGCCGTCGTACCAATTGACTTAGCACTCCGCCGCTGGGTTGGCCGCGCTGTTCTTCCAGTTGCTCACGTGATATCCCGGGCTGGTAGGCGATTAAAGCCAAGCAATCGATGGCTGCTTGGTTCAATCGAATCTCGCGAATTGGGCCATAGAATCGATCGCGAATGAATTGCAAATCGTCTGCAATTTGCAAACGAAATCCGTTGCCAATGGTGGCAATGCGAAACGCGCGACCCGTTTCCGCATAAACTTGGTTCAGTTCAGCGACGTGGGTTTCAATCTCGGCAGGTTTAACACCGCGCATCAGGCCAGCGATCTCATCTGCCGAAATAGGGCTGTTGTCCGGCCTCCCAACAAATAAGACCGCTTCGAGAATCGATGTTGGAGTAACTGGGCAAGTATCTGACTCGGCCAGTTCTTCTTCGAGTGGATCAAAGGATTCGGTCTCTGCTTCGGCCGCTGAATGGACATCGACATCAGCCGTTGTCTGTTCCGACGGGCCGCCTTTATTTAGAAGCTGTGCATAAGTCTGACTTAGCTCTTCCAGCGACAGGCCTTGTTCGTCATCGTCTTCTTCGTGCTGATTGGAATCCATTGTTCAGCTTTCCTGGTAGCTGCAACCGGCACCCGATTGTCAGGTTACTTCTGCAAGGTTACTTCCGTGGGAAATCGTTTAGCCGGTAGCCAATGGCGACAAGTACATGCCACTCAATATCCTTCAAGCAGCATGACACGAATCGCTATTCAGCGGAAGCCGAAGCGGCCGGTTCGGCAGCGGTCGCGGCATTTTTCTCTTGCAGAATTCGATCCAACACTCCGTTGACGAATTGCCCCGACTGCCGGTCGCCGTATCGCTTTGCTAGCTCGATCGCCTCATTGATCGCAACTCGGCCAGGCGTATCGCCCATCAGAATTTCGTAAGCCGCCAAACGCAGGATGTTTCGGTCGATGGCGGCCATGCGACGAATGGACCAATTTGCAGCCCGAGCCGACAGGGCTTTGTCAATCTCGCGTCGGTTGGAAAGGACTTCCGAAAGCAACTTTCGAGCAAACTGGACCAATGGTCGGTTCCCAGCCAATCGCTTGACCAGAAAAGTATCTGCCACTTGGCGATCTTGTTCTGGGTTTAGGTCATCCTCATACAGAAGTTGCAAAACGATTTCACGCGCGCGTCGTCGAGTGCTCATAGGTAACAAAATCTCTGGCAGCTTTGGGTCAAAGGAGCTTCTATCGTACCCACTTTACGTGATCCGTCTAGTTTAATTCAACGTCATAAACCCTATCGGCGGCATATCGCAGGCTTGAGGCCTCAAGTCTCGGGTCGTCCCGCTAGTGTCGCGAATTGTAAGTTCTATGCCATGCTAAAAAGTGGGGCGGCGGGCGGGGACGCCCGCGCTCCGTGAGGACCAGATTATTGAATCATAGCGGACTACAGGTGGCGCACCCGAAAACGCCTCCGTTTGCGTACAAAGTATGGTGACTTTTGGAACTCACCTGGATTTTCTTGCGGAGGGACATCCGGTATTCCGGAGCGCGGGCGTCCTCGCCCGCTT
>JANRMD010000191.1:0-9275 GCA_033761895.1 Pirellulaceae bacterium
AGTGCTCCTACCCTTTTCTTTTTGGGGGTTGTGTGCCCCACAATTGACAAAATTTTTGCAGCAACAATTCAGACAATGGCGCGACACTCAACCCCAAAGCCAAACTATGCTGAATCACAGGCCACTTAACGGCCCGGTTTCATTGTAGACTCCGAACAAGCTGATGCAAACTTGCCGAGCAACCGGAGTAATGGGTTGCAAGTACTGGGTTGCAAGTACTGGGTTTGTAACACTGTGGTTCGTGGTTGGATCGGAGAGCCAATTCTCCGAACACCACAAGCCACTAAATGCAGCAGGCGACTAAAAAGACGTTCGAGGTCACTAGGCGAACGAATCGAGCAGCCGATCGAGGGCTCCAGACAGCTTTTCAGGCGATTCGTAGGTGCCGTTGGCAATTGCCTGACGGATCGCGTCCACTCGGTCCTGCCGGATGCCGGTTGAAGCTTGCGATGCACCGGTGGCTTGCGATTCGCTCAGTGCTTGAGCTTCGGGCGATAGATCGAGCTGGTCAGTTGGAATGCTGGAGGACGACGCGACCGATTCGGTAGCCTGAGATGGCTTGGCGCGTTGAGTGCCTGCTAGTGATTGGACGGACTGTGCTGATTGCAAACCGTTGATTTGCATAGTGATACTCCCCTGCGATGTTTGTGTCCTTGCGGACGATTGGACAGGTGTCGACTAAGGATTGTGATGGGCGCTGCTATCCATGTCGAAAAACTTGAGAGTTGTAGGTAGACGGAGCCAACCACAAACTATCCTCAAGTCGATTGCTATCCGTAACCAACAGAGGTCTGACGAAAGCGAACGCGGGTGAAGTTCTCCCTTTATCGTCCAGCCAACTCAAACGCTCTACGAGTTCCTTCTAACTTCCGATTATGTGCAAAACGCCACCGATAACACTTCGTACGACTTGGACGTCATGCAAACCACGTTGCGCAAATCCATTTGCAATGTCGAGACACGACGACCCCTCCTAATGGCTACTGAGTTCTCAGCCACCACCTAATTATACGCAGCGCCGACCACCCAAGACCAGAGCAATCCGTGAGCGAGATTCGCTTTACGGGAACTTGATTGCAGGTAGCGGAATGCGTCAAGGGGCTTTCGAGGACCAGCCGGCCGGGATGTTGCGACTCGGCGAAGCGTAGGCTGCTAACAACATCAGCGCTCGTCGCCATTCGTCACCGCGTCACAAGTTAGTGAGAAACCGAATGATCCGCAGAGTAAATCAGTAAATCTGCGGGATTAACCGATGGGCGTTAGCCCCGGTTTTTGCTCTGGTAACCGCCGCTAACCCTTCAAGCATTCGAAAGTACTGCGGTGGCCCACGAAAGCCTTGACGGTTTCCGCTACCCATGAATCGACAAGCCTAATCAACGACCCTGAACGAGTTATGTTTGCATAAGCGGCGGGTTCAGCGGACGAGGACGTCCGCGCTCCAGAAAGCCGGACCAGCGAACTGGGATATCGACAGCTCTGTCAGGAATTCAATTGCTCCCGAAAGCCTTGACGGCTTCCGCTACCAATAATCCTTGACACATTCCGCTGCACCCGACGCAAAAATGCCTTAGAAATGATCTTGGCATGAGTATCAGGTTCTGGGAGGATTCTCTCCAATTACAGGATGTATCCTAATTGCTGGTATTGGCTGCGATGCGAGTTCTCATTTTCGAACCTCAATACGTTGGCCACAACCTCTCCTACGTAAACTACTTAGCAGCCCAGTTGATCGACTTGGGTTGTGACGTTCATCTGGTGACCTCGCATCAGGCCCTGGCCTCCGAGGAGTTCAAACACCACCTAGGGCATTTGCGTCCACGTTTGAAGTGTCTTCCCGTCGATGGTTTTGTTACCAGGAGAAAAGGGACGGGAATAAGTGTCAACGGAGTTCTGAGTGCACGTACACTCATGCACGGCTTGCAGGTGGGGCTGAAGTCCATCAAACCGGAGCATGTGTATGTCCTGAGTGGCAATCCGCTTTCGCACTGGATGGGCTTGCCTAATCCGGTGTCGAGGTACTTGCGAAAACACCGGATTGTATCGGAAGTCGTTCTGCTGTTCGGCAAGTACTCCTACCCACACCATGGTTGGGCAGCTTCACTGAAAGAGAAACTTGCTTTACTCGCTTTGGCGCGTGGCCCCTGGCAGCGGGTGCATCATATTCTGCCACGTGCCATCGCCGCGATGACATCTTTCAGTCGCGATTTCGCACAGAGAGCTCGGTTGCTGCCCGATCCCATCGATCCTCCGATTCTCATGTCCCGCACTGAAGCGCGACGCATGCTGCAGTTACCGGAACAGGGCCGATACATCGGTTTGATTGGAGTTATCGAAAGACGCAAAGGGATTCACGAGTTTCTTGAGTCTTTCGAAAAAGCCCTCGGGCAACTTCGTCCCGATGACCGAGCCTTGCTGGCCGGTAAATCCACGGATGAAGTCCGCCATCTGCTCGCCTCACGTTTCCAACAACTTACCGACTCAGGCCGCTTGATCGCCTTGGACCGTCACCTCAACCGCCAAGAACTGTGGGCCGCCTGCAATGCAGCCGATGTTGTCACCACCCCCTACCCTAACCATGTTTACTCGGCCAGCATCGTGATCCGTGCCGCAGCAGCCAAACGTTTTGTGCTAGCTAACAAAATTGGTTGGATGGATGAGACGATTGGTGAGCACTCCATCGGTGCCACTTGCAACACCAGCGATTCCGATACTTTTGCAGCCAAGATTGTGGAAGCCTTGGCGACCGCGGAACACTTCACCCTCACCGAAAGTGCGCAGCGTTTCGTCCATTTTCACAGCCAATCCAACTTTGCGAGCCATCTGACGGAGTTGCTATGTCAGCGGTTGCATCAGCGAATTTTGGACGAACAAGTCTTTCAGGAACAGACCCGAGCGGCTTGTTGATCTAACCAACCAGCCTGCAACCCACCAAGTTGCGCGGCAAGCGGGCGAGGACGCCCGCGCTCCGGTAAACCGGATGTCTGTCGGCAGAAACATCAGCTGCTTCTCAAGCCTCAAGCCTCAATAGCAGATTCATCCCGAGTCGTTTATGCTGGTAGTTCTCGAAAGACCGCAATTCCCTGATCGAGCTGACCTGTTCCTCCGCTTCCCAGCTACAGATTCCACAAGATAACGATGACACACCGACCGGCAGATTATTTCAACCGCGAGACAAGTTGGCTCGAATTCAATCAACGCGTTCTGGATCAAGCCAAAAATCCGCAAGTACCGCTGCTCGAGCGACTGAAATTTCTTGCGATCACCAGCAGCAACTTGGACGAGTTCTTCATGGTCCGCGTGGGTGGTTTGCAGATGCAGAAAGCTGCCAAAGTCGCTTCGACGGACCCATCCGGCATGACTGTTGTCGCTCAGTTGGAGTCGATCCGCGAGCGGACCTCGGCGATGACCCAAGCGCAATACGATTGTTTTCATAAGGATTTGGAACCGGGCTTGAATGCAGCGGGAATCACTCGCGTGCGTTTGGTGGAAGCCAGCGTAAAGCATCGTGAAGCTGCGGAAAGGATCTTTGAAGAAGAGGTCTTTCCGGTGCTTTCGCCGATGGCCGTTGAAACGGAGCGGGAGTTTCCCTTGCTCGTCAATCACGCCTTATACGTGTGTGTTCAGGTAGCGGTCGCCAAACAAGATCCGCCCTATCGTTTTGCGATTATCCCGTTAGGCAAGATCCTACCGCGGATCATTACCCTACCAAGTGAAAAAGGGTTTTCGTACGCGATGCTCGAGGACATCGTCGCGACTTATGCGGAACGCTTCTTCCCGAACGAACGTGTATTGTCCGCCGTGCCGTGTCGAATTACTCGCAACGCAGACGGCGCATTGCAAGAGGATTCGGCCGCAGACTTGATGAATGACATGAAGGATCTGCTGCAGCAACGACGAACGGCGAGCTGCGTGCGCTTGGAGATTTTGAATAGCGCACCGATCGAGATGTTGCGGTTCCTGCAGAATGCGTTGCACATCACCGATGCAGAAACGGCGCTCGACTATGAACCGCTTGACCTGTCCGCTTTCATGCAACTTCAGGGACTGGAAGGTTACGATTCGCTGCGAGATCCCATCTGGACTCCACAGCGAAGTTCGCAAATCGATCTAACGCAAAGTATGTTTGCTACGATCGCTGAAAAGGATGTACTGCTAGTTCATCCGTATGAGAGTTTTGAACCCGTGGTGCGCTTGATTGAAGAAGCCGCCGATGATCCGGATGTGCTGGCTATTAAACAAACGTTGTACCGAACGAGTCGCAATAGTCCGATCGTGGCTGCGCTGCGTCGCGCCGCCGAGCGGGGCAAGTACGTGACCGTGATTGTTGAGCTTAAGGCACGTTTTGATGAAGCTCGCAACATTGAATGGGCGCGCGAATTGGAAGAGGCTCAAGTGCAAGTCATCTATGGTGTGAAGAACCTAAAGACTCACGCGAAGCTATGTATCATTGTGCGACGCGAACCGCATGGCATCGTGCGCTACCTGCACTTTGGCACCGGCAACTACAACGAAGCCACCTCGCGTTTGTATAGCGACATCAGCTATATGACGTGCAATGAACAGCTCGGTGCGGATGCCAGCGCCTTCTTCAATGCGGTCACAGGTTATAGCCAGCCGCAGCCGTACCGTACGATCGAAGCCGCCCCGATCGGTCTCCGCAAAAAATTGCTCAGCTTGATCGAAGCCGAAACCGAGCGCAAGAAACAGGGTCAGCGGGCCTTGATTGTGGCCAAGCTAAACGCGCTCGTCGATCCGCGGCTGATCGATGCCTTCTATCGCGCATCTCAGGCGGGTGTCACCATTCGGTTGAACATTCGTGGTGTGTGCTGTTTGAAGCCAGGTATCCCCGGCCTCAGTGAGAACATTACGGTCATCAGTATTGTGGATCGGTTCCTCGAACACGCTCGCGTACTGTATTTCCACCATGGTGGTGACGACCTGGTTTACATCAGCAGCGCCGATTGGATGCCTCGAAACCTAGACCGTCGAGTCGAATTGCTGGTGCCGATCGAAGACGTTACCAATCGCAAGCGGCTGATTGGCATTTTGGAAAGTTACTTCAAAGACACACAAAATTCCTGGCAATTGCAGCCCGATGGGCAATATGTCCGGCGTTCTGCGGAAAACGGACGCCCCACCTATCGGGTCCAAGAAGCACTTTTTCGGGCTGCAACCGACGCAATCAAGCAAGCCGAGCAGCGTCGACGTACAATATTTGAACCGCATAAATCGGCAACTGCGAAAAGTTCACAGCAGTAATGCCAATGTGGCTGTGCCCGAAACTGTACCCCAACACGGACCTAACGCTCCGCCATCGAGCTTTGTATTCGCGGATTGGATTTGCGGATTGGATCACAGAGCGGTGATTTTTCATCGTCGTTGTGGTTGCAAGATGGCAACGGCGAAGCGTGCGAGGCACACAATACCCCCCAAGAACCTCACCTCAATTGAATGGAGCTTTTCATGCTCACTCGTCGAATCTTTACGCACGCCCTGCTCTGCCTAGCTGCGGTCAGCGCCACGTTATCCACCCCACAGCTATCGGCCCAGCAGCCGCTTCGCGACTTGGATAGCCACTGCCCATTTACTCCGCCGACCGATCTCGGTGCTTGGGAACTGCGAGCCAAGGATCTAAAACTGCAACTGGAAGTCAGCCAAGGGTTGTGGCCGAAACCCGAACTCGATCCCGTAAAGCCGAAGATCTATGGCAAGATCGAGAAAGATGACTACACGATTGAGAAAGTTACTTTCGAGAGTTTGCCTGGTTTGTTTGTGACCGGCAATCTCTATCGTCCCAAAAAAGTTGAGCCCGGTAAGCTGATGCCTGGCGTTCTCTGCCCCCATGGCCACTGGACGAATGCGCGTTTCTACGAAGCCCCGGCAGGTGAAGTCAAGCAGTTGCTCGCTACCGGCGCCGAACGCTACGAGGTCGCTGCGCGAAATCACATCCAAGCTCGCTGTGTGCAGTTGGCTCGCATGGGCTGCGTCGTGTTCCACTGGGACATGTTGGGCTACTGCGATAGCCAACAGATCAATTTCGATCGCGCGCATCGCTTTGGCAAACAACCGGCCGAATCAGAAATGAAAGAAGATGGTTGGTTACTCTTTAGTCCGATGGCGGAAGCGCACTGCCAATCGGTGCCTGGTCTGCAAACCTTGGCTGGTCAGCGCGCCGTGGATCTGTTGCTGAGTTTAGGCGACGTCGATCCCAAACGCATCGCCATCACCGGTGCCAGTGGTGGTGGTACCCAGTCATTCATCGGTGCGGCCTTGGACACGCGCATCAGCTTGGCTTTCCCCGCAGTGATGGTAAGCACTGGCATGCAAGGTGGATGTACTTGTGAGAACTCGTGCTGGTTGCGGGTTGGCACGGGCAATGTCGAAATGGCTGGGCTCATCGCGCCTCGGCCGATGGGCTTGACCGCTGCCGACGATTGGACGCGAACTATGCCCAAAGATGGCTTTCCTGAGCTCCAGAAACTGTACGGTCTGTTCGGAGCCGAAAAGAAGGTCGCGTTATTCCCAGCACTTCACTTTGGTCACAACTACAACCACGTCGCTCGGGTAGCGATGTACGGTTGGGTCAGTGACCATTTTGGTTTGGGCTATGAAAAGCCCGTGCTCGAGCGCGAGTTCGATTTAGCTCTCGGCAAAGACTTGACTGTTTGGGACGCTGAACATCCGCAACCTGCGGGTGGTGAAGCCTTTGAACGCAAGTTGATGAAGGACTTCGCAGCCAATGTCAACAGCCTCATGCGAGGCCTTCTAAAGGGTGACCGCAAGCAGCAGACCGAATTGAAAGAGATTCTGAACGGCGGATGGCGAGTCTGTTTGGGGCTGACCTCGTTTACGCTGGAACGGGCCGTCGCTGAAAAGGGAGAAAGCGGTTGGAATCTCTCGTCGGGTCAAGACGGCAAGTGGTCCGTGAAGGAACTGACCGCGGGCCAGCCTTCGACGTTGACTATCACTGTGACAGAAAAGGGTGAACCAAGCAAAGTGGCGGCCAGTTTAGGTGTGGTGCTCGAAGGTGCAACACTGACCGAACAACCGCTGGTCAGCAACCCGCGTTTGGCTGCGGCTTACACCTACGCTTACAACTTGCCGCTGTTCTCCAAGAAGGCGCGGCAGATGGGAGCCACCCTGGCTTGGATCACAACGCAGTATCCTGACAAACAAATTACGATCACCGCCTCAGGTGCTGACGCAGCCCTTGCGGTAGGTGGCCTAGCCTGTGCTGAGCAGCTGAACAAAGGGCCATGGGCGAACGTTAGTGCTCAACTTGATACGGCCGGATTCCGGTTCGCGAAAGCGACATCGATTCGTGACCCCAATTTCTTACCTGGCGCGGCTCGTTATTGGGATGTTCCGGGCTTAGTTGCCTGCGTTCGTACGCCCGTAGTTGTCAAAGATCCTTCGCAGGCTGAGTTTGACGAATTGAAACTTCTTGCAAAAGAGTAATTCATGCTTCGGATTTGGTTCGTACTAGGCGCGTTACTGTTGCCTTGCAATGTGTTGCGCGCTCAAACTTCATCCACTGAGGTGCCGCCGTCGCCTGCAGCCCCGCAAGCGACGGCCTTGCCAGATGGACTGACCATCTTGGCAGCTATCGAGCAAACCACGACAACTGCGATCGCTAAAGCCGAACGTTCAGTCGTGGCTATTGCTCGTGTTCGCAGGGACAAAGTCCCGGCAGCCCGCGTGATGGAATTGCGAATACCTGACAGCGGCGGATTCGATGCGCTGCCGGATAGCCCCGATTTCGTGCCCTCGAATTTTGGCAGCGGAGTCGTCATTTCCGCTGATGGGTTCATCGTGACCTGCGCGCATGTGCTGGATGATCCACGACAAAACGACTACTACGTGTGGCTCGACAAACGTGTCTACCCGGCTCGTGTGGTTAGCAAAGCGGCGCAGGTCTACGCTGCCGACCCGTTTACGGACTTGGCTGTGCTCAAAATTGACGCCGAAGGACTAACACCGATCCAGTTCGGCAAAGCCCAAGAGCTCAAGAAAGGTCAATTTGTCATCGCCCTTGGCAATCCTTATGCGATCGCGCGCGACGGACAAGCCAGTGCGAGTTGGGGAATGATCGCAAACTTGAATCGCATCGCACCCTCCGATACTCCTGAGAATGCGGCGATTGCCGCCAAGGAGAGCCTGCATCAGTTCGGTACGCTGATTCATACCGATGCTAAACTCAACCTGGGTACAAGTGGCGGTGCGTTGATTAACCTACGCGGCGAGATGGTCGGCCTAACCACTTCACTCGTGGCAGTCAGCGGTTACGAACAGTCCGCTGGCTTTGCTCTGGCAGTGGACGAGATGTTTCTGCGCGTGATTGAGTCCTTGAAAGCAGGCAAGTTGCCTGAGTTCGGCTTTCTAGGAATTCAACCCGAAGACTTGCGTGCGATCGATCTGCAGCGTGGCTTGAGCGGTGCCAAGGTTGTCAACGTTGTGCCAGGTTTGCCAGGCGATCAAGCTGGTCTGCAGTCCGATGATGTGATCGCACAAGTGAATTCACGGCCGGTACGCAACCGCAATGATCTGTTTCGCGAACTGAGCCAATTGCCAGCTGGCGCCGAAGTCAATTTGTTAGTCGAGCGACCTCGGGGCGCGATTCGCGGAAACGATGTGCTAACGCTGAAAGCCACGTTGAGCAAGAAGTATGTATCAACCAGTCGCCCTGGATACGCGCTCAACGGTCCCCAAAAGTGGCGCGGGATGTTGGTTGAATATGCGACCGCAGTTCCTTCCGAGTTAACTCGCGGTGCGAGTTTATTCAGTCGTCGTTCGGCACCGAAGATGGCAATTCTCGCTGTGGATCCGGGCACTCCAGCCTGGGAAGCCGGTATTCGACCAGGCCATGGTTTGTTGAGTGTTGATGGTAAACCCGTCGAATCACCCGACGCGTTTAACAGTTTAGTCGATGGTCGTAACGATACCGTTTCGCTGCAGATTATTCGTCAAAACGATCGACCCGAGAATGTGTCTGTGGCGGGTAAGTAGTGATTGTCTGCACTCCGGCAAGAGCCACCCACGGAGCCCATAGTCGGTTTGGGGCTTCGAGCATATATTAGGGCGGTCCTAGTGCTCTATCCACCTTAGATTTTGCGGTTTTATTGTCGCACGATTGTCCCAATCGTAGCTGCCACAATTGAGACAATTGTGCGACACACAACTTCCAAAATCGAAGGTGGACAGAGCACTAGCAGGCTGCTGAAAATGTAACCCGAAGCGTTAGCGAGGGAATAGAGAACGCCGCTCGCTGACGCTTC
>JANRMD010000192.1:0-4630 GCA_033761895.1 Pirellulaceae bacterium
GAGTTGCTCGATTGGACAGCGCGGCAGGTTGTCACTGGCAAGCGTGGTGCAACTCCCGAGGACGCGCCGCCGATCTTCGAGCGACTGAAAATCAAGCCAGCGGTGTGGCTCGAATTGGTGACTCGATTTGGCAAGCTCTTCAGCTTAGTTGCGGGCCAACCCCATCGCGTCGACGAGTTTCTTGGCCGCCTTCGCAAAAAGCGTTATCACCTCCGGCAGGCCGCTCGGGAATTGTTGGGCGAATAGTCCTTCGAGCTCATTAAGTTGATTCCTCGACGCGCGATTGGCTACTGAAGACCGTTTTGGTAGTCTCGCGGTCAAGTCTATAGATCGCTGCTTCTTCAACACTGTTTTTGCCGGCAAATGAAGAACTTTGGATGACCACATTGTTGAGAACATACGGTAGCCATATGCAATTTCGTAGGGCAGAGTTGACCCGGCTCCCTGCCGTCGCTCCGCGACTAACTCATTGCGCTACGTTCTAACCTGGGACTGGCATCCCAGGCTATCACCTGCCGTTGCTCTGCAACTTCTCAAGTTTGAGAGCGCGGACTCATTGGAAAAGATTAGCGTGCTATGAATCGTTTCGTTCGTCGGCCGAAAGACTGCCAGCAGCAATTCGAAGAACTGCGCTTCGAATCTGCCAACCCATCCTTCCTCATTATCGGACGCAAGGTTTGACGCTAGGTCACTTTTGCGTGAGTAAATCTGCGGGATTAACGAATGCCTCTGGAAATTTTCACGAGCACAAAGAATGCCGAGCGAGTACAGCGAATACTGCCGTCTTGTACGGCGGATCGTTCTGCTTCCGACTAGCATCAGTCGCTGAGTAGGAAAGTGGCCGAAGGGTTTGCCCAACTGTGAATAGGTGCTTGGCTGAGGCCGCAACATCGTGATAGGCCAGCCGCCAGGGATGTTGCGACTCGGCGAAGCGTGTGTTGCTAACACCCTAAGCCCTCGTCGCCATGCATCCGAGCGCCTCAAGTTAGTGCGAAGCCGAACGATCCGCAGAGTAAATCTGCGGGATTCACGAAGTTCGAACCACTTGGTTTTTTTGTTACTACCATCCAATACGACCACTTCGCGTTACAATCCTGCTACAGACACGTGTCGATCTTCACCTAAATTGCCTGACCATTACCTAGATTGAGTGTTCGAGTGAATTCGCCTGACCTGAAACTTGATGTGATTGCCGTGGGGGCTCATCCGGATGACGTTGAAATTGCTTGTGGCGGTACGCTGGCTGCCTTAGTCAAACAAGGCTATCGCTGCGGTATTATCGATCTCACCAATGGTGAGCCGACGCCGCGCTGCGACGATCCGGCGATACGCGAAGCGGAGGCCGTTGCGGCCGCAAAAGTCCTGGGCGTGCAAGTTCGCAAGATACTCACACTGCCCAATCGTCGCTTGTTCGATAGCTTTGAAGCTCGCTGCCTGCTGGCAACCGAGTTTCGTCGTTACCGACCCAAGATTGTGATTGGCTTCGGCAACAAAACTCCGCTCGCTTCACCAGACCATCACCAAGCAATGATGATTACGGACGCAGCGGTGTTCTACTCGCGACTGTCGAAGTGGGACGAGCACTTCGAGGGCTTGCCGGTACACACCATCGCCAGCCAGTTGTATTTCGAGCTGTCCTTTGAATCGCGTGGTTCAGCGGAATTTGGTTCGCACCTGACGGTCGACATCAGCGGTGAATTGGAACGCAAGATCGAATCCGTGTTGTGTTATCAAACGCAATTCCCACCGGAGAAACGCCGAGTGGTGGATCGCGTTCGAGGCCTCGCCATCGCCGCCGGAGCAGCCGCTGGTTTTCAAGCGGGTGAGGTCTTCTGTACGGCCAAGCCGCTTGGTTGCAAGGATTTGGTTCGAACATTGGTGCCCGAATAATCATGCCACTCACACCGCTTCTGCACCCACACGTGCACTCGCATCCAACGCTCGAGTCGGCCATTTGGTTCTTGCACTTGCGCTGGGTCGCAGTGGCTGGTCAGTTGCTGACCATGGCGGTCGTCGTGTGGATCTTGAATATCAAGTTACCGGAAAGCGGCATGTTGGCGCTGATGGGCGTGACGGCTGTGACCAACCTCGGTTACTCGTTCTGGTTGCAGCATTTACGCAAGAGCGGATTGCAGCCTGCGGATCGGTTGCCAACTTATCAAGTCGTTTCGAGTTTGATGTTGATCGATCTGGCAGTCTTGACGGGCATGCTGTACTTCACTGGCGGACTGACCAATCCGTTTGCACTGTTTTACTTCGTGAACATCGCGGTGGCGGGAGCAATCTTGACACCCGCTTGGGCTTGGACCGTGTGGTTCGTGACAGTGCTAAGCGTGACCTCGTTGCTGTTACGCTCTCAGTTGCTGGCCGAGTTGAATAACTCCAATCTGCAAGCCGATGGTGAATGGACCTTAGCGAAGCTGGGTTACCTAGTTTCCTTCGCGACTTGTGGTGGCGTGATTACCTACTTCGTGACGGTACTGACAGGTGAGCTGAAGCAGAGAGAGTTAGCGCTGAAAGAAGCCGAAGATGCTCGGGTTCGCAACCGGCAACTCGAAGCGCTGGCAACGTTGGCTGGTGGTGCTGCCCACGAATTGGCTTCGCCGCTAAGTACCATCGCTGTAGTTGCGAAAGAGTTGAGCCGAAGTCTTGAGAAAAACGGCGCACGCGAGAACGACAAGAAAGACGTGAGCCTAATTCGATCCGAGCTCGATCGATGTCGACAAATCCTCGATCGTATGACCAGCGCGGCCGGCGAGGCGGCTGGTGAGCGATTGGATGCGATCACTGTCGATCGCTTCCTTGAAGAAACTCTCCTCGGCTTGCGAGAACCGCAGCGAGTTCAAGTGACGGTTGCCGAAGCTGCCAAACTGAAGAAAAACCTCTTGCCCCTGCAAGCAACCGCGCAGGCGATTCGCAACTTGGTACAAAATGCACTCGATGCCAGCCAGCCTGGAGAAGACATTGTGGTGCGTGCCGACCTGCTGGATTCTAATTGGCGGATACTCGTCATCGATCGCGGTGACGGCATGACTCCCGAGGTTCTGAAACGTGTCGGCGAGCCGTTCTTCACCACCAAAGAGCCTGGTCGCGGCATGGGATTGGGGCTCTACCTGACGCAGAACGTTTTGCGACGACTCAACGGCGAGCTAAAGTTCACTAGCCGACCAGGGCAGGGCACAACGGCAGAGATTTTGTTGCCAACTAGTCGACAATAATGCCTAGCGATTGGAGAGAAGCTAGTCGATCAGTTAAAATGCTAGGACTAAAGTATCTCTGGAGGCAATCATGGTAACAACGGAAGCGGACCCGAAGTCGATTGATGGTGAATCGGGCCCCATAGAGTTAAACGCAACAAGTATCATGCTGGTTGACGACAGCTTTGTGCTGCGCGATCGATTGGCGATGGCTTTTCAAGAGCGAGGTTTCCGCGTCAGTGTCGCTGGAAACTATGACGAAGCCTTGGCCGTGTTTCGGCAGAATCCAACCGACTTGGCTGTGCTCGATTTGCGTATGCCGGGCAAACCGGGTTTGGCGCTGCTGCCCGAGTTAAAGAAGATTCGGCCCGAGACCAAGGTGCTGATTCTTTCTGGCTTCGGTTCCATCGCGACAGCCATCGATGCGATCCGATTGGGTGCGACCAATTTCTTGCCCAAGCCTGCTGACGCTGATGATATCCTCAACGCGTTCGCGCGCGGTGGATCTGAGATCGACGTCCCGGAAGCTGAAGAGGAAATCCCAGTTCCGACATTGGCCCAAGCTGAGTGGGAACACATTCATCGCGTCTTGGCCGATTGCGCCGGCAATATCTCCGAAGCCGCGCGCAGACTTGGCATCCATCGCCGTTCATTGCAACGCAAACTACGCAAGCGTGCGCCGTGATTCGGTAACCCGTTAGCTATGCTGCAGGCGGGCTAGTGCATGTGTTTTGGGTGGCGAGTCTTAGTTCAGTGTGCCACTGGCGTGCCAGTGCAAGCGAAGGAGTTGTCGTTCACAACAAAAAGTCTCCCCAACTCTGCGAGTGTAACACGAGAGCCGCCGAAGTAGGACGGTATCACCTACGATCGAATTGAGTGATGAGTCAGTCAGTACAGCCGTATTGCTGATTCAATAGTCGCAGCGTATTTGAGCGCATTTGCTTGTTCCAGCCGCATCACATCGACAGCTTTACGTACCAATCTATTGTATTGGGTCGACCACTATTGTTTAGAATCGTCTCCTTCGTTTGCACTGGCAAGCCAGTGGCACTCAAAAGCAAAACACTCGACCGCAAAGTTCCACTGTTGCAGCTACGAATGGGACAAGCGTGCGACAATAAAACAGTCACCC
Source organism: Pirellulaceae bacterium (assembly GCA_033761895.1). Taxonomy (GTDB): domain Bacteria; phylum Planctomycetota; class Planctomycetia; order Pirellulales; family Pirellulaceae; genus Aureliella. The sequence continues at coordinate 4,330 of JANRMD010000192.1, forward strand.
CAAAGTTAAATTGCGCCAAAGCACTAGTGGAGCGTCAAACTTAAATATTAGGATTAGCCGCAGTGCGCTAGCACCGGTTGCCGCGGCGAAAACCGGACGCTAGCGCGTTCCGGCTGATATTACAAACCCTAAAATTAAGCTGTGACAATCCACTAGCGCGCTGTCCAGATTAGATTTTTGGGTTGATCGCACTCGAGCGCTATTAACCGCACGGCGTTAGCCGCGGTTTTCACATTGCGGAAACCGGTGCTAACGCACATCGGTTAATGTGCCTAACCCAAAAATCTAATCTGGACAGAGC
>JANRMD010000193.1:0-5921 GCA_033761895.1 Pirellulaceae bacterium
GCTCTGTCCAGATTAGATTTTTGGGTTAGGCACATTAACCGATGTGCGTTAGCACCGGTTTCCGCAATGTGAAAACCGCGGCTAACGCCGTGCGGTTAATAGCGCTCGAGTGCGATCAACCCAAAAATCTAATCTGGACAGAGCGCTAGTGGATTGTCGCAGCTTAATTTTAGGGTTTGGAACATCAGCCGGAACGCGTTAGCGTCCGGTTTTCGCCGCGGCAACCGGTGCTAGCGCACTACGGCTAATCCTAATATTTAAGGTTGACGCTCCACTAGCAGGCTGCTGAAAAAGTCGATTTACAAAGTTTGACGGATCCTTCGTAACCCGAAGCGTCAGCGAGGGGCGTTCTCTACTCCCTCGCTAACGCTGCAGGTTGCTTTTTCAGCAGCCTGCTAGGCGGTCACTGGCAAGAACCGCCCATTTTCTTTGTCCTCGATTTATCGGCGGCTGCCAATATTAGGCAAGCAGTTTGCTTTATCCGCCCATTTCTGATGAAAGTCCATCTTGCCGCCCACTGTGCAATCCAAAGATCTTTTTGAGATTCTCGTCCGCGAGAATTCAAGGATGCTGACGACGTACTTGCGGGCGGCCGGTTGCGACGATGCTCTGCTGGACGACGTTTGGCAAGAAACAATGATCGTTGCTTGGCGAAAGCTGGATGAATTTGATCGTTCGAAGCCCTTTGGTCCGTGGCTCCGCGGCATCGCGGCGAGGACATTAATGGCCAGTCGTCGAACTGCGTCGAAATTCGTCTTGACCGACGATGCTGAAGCGTTGGAGTACTTGAATGAGCGGCTTGAGCGAGTGAGCTGCTTGAGCGGTGATACGCTGGACGAAAAACTCGACGCACTCCGTGACTGCGTATCAAGATTGACGGCATCGGATCGAGAGTGCATCGAAATGCGCTTTCGTGATGACTTGATGCCCGCAGCCATCAGCGAACGCGTAGGTATCGCGCTCGAAACGATCAAGAAACGTTTGTTCCGCGCGAAGCAGCAATTGCAAACGTGCTTGGAACGAAAACTACAAACGAATTAACGCACAACATTACGTATTCACGACTCCAATGACGCTCAAACCAGAACAACAAGCTGAGCTCGACCAAGCCTTGCTCGATTCACTCTTGCGGCAAGCCTACGTGGGCGATCCGCAGGAAAGTCGCCGCATTGCGAACATGCTTGCACGACTGGATGGCGAGTCCGTCAGCTTACCAAAGCAGGAAACAAACGCACGGCGTACCTACCGACGCTGGATGACCGTCGCGCTGGCCGCTTCGCTGCTGCTGATGGCTGCATATGCAATAACCAATCTAACGACCAGCAACCCCGCTTATGCCGCTGTGATCCGTTCTTTGGAAGTAACGCCTTCGATACGAGCCTACCGTATTCGCATGGTTCATCAACGTCCGGTTTGGGGCAAACGCGAAGTCACGTCGGATTTGTATTTGAACGAAAAGGATCAGTTCGTAATTCGCCATCCGGGCTGGTCGCGATTCCGTGATGTATGGATCGGCGGCGATACAAGCCGCCGTTGGATCGCTCCACGTTTTGGACCAGCCTTCGTCGGTGGTGAAGAGATCGTCGGTAATTGGCTTAACCGCAAAGATCTACCCAGCCCCTATCTGCATGTGAACACAATTTTGGAACGCATGAGCCGAGCGTATCGTTTGAAGATGCTCAGCGCAGAACATTTGCCGCAAATCGACGCGCCTGTAAACGCCGTTTTATGTCAGCATATTGTGGGCGAGCTGCGTAGGCCCAATGGTTCACTCCCCACAAGAATTGAGCTGTGGGCGAGTGTGCAAACGGGCATGGCACAGCGTTTGGAATTGACTTGGCAGCGCGCTCAATCCGAACGAGGACCAGTCCAATGGTCAATCGATCTGGTGGCTACACCCGAGTTGCCCAGCGATTGGTTTGAGCTGGCGGGGCATATCAACAAAGATCGAAAGATCATCCCCATCAAGTCAGCTGCCGAATTGGATGCAGCTGAGAATGAGACGCAATGAAACTATGTGGAGAGTAAAAATGTTACGCGCTTACTGGCTTCCAAGAATAGCCGTGGTCAGTGGCTTGATTGGCGGCTTGATTGGTTGGGGAGTAAACTCCGCGAGCTGGACGAGCTCGCAGGCTCACGCAGTTGAGCCCCATGCAACAGAACAACCCAGTACTGAGTCCAGTGCTGAATCCCATGCCGAAGTGACCTTTGCAACGCATGTCGCGAAGATCATGTACGATCACTGCTCTTCGTGCCATCGACCTGGTCAAGCTGGACCGTTTTCGTTGCTCACTTACGAAGATTTTCGCAAGCACTCCGAAACGATCCTATTAGTGACCAAAGATCGTTACATGCCGCCGTGGAAACCAGTGCATGTGGGAATCGATTTCGCCAACGATCGTAGGCTGAGCGATGAGGAGATCGAGTTGATTGCAACTTGGGTTGCCGCCGATTGTCCTGAAGGTCCTCGCGATCAGATGCCTCAAGCGCCGCAATTCACCGATGGGTGGGCGTTGGGCAAGCCCGATTTAATTGTGAAGATGCCGCGTCCATTCAATGTTCCCGCTGACGGGAAGGACTTGTACCGTTCGTTTGTCCTGCCCGTAGGTTTACCAGAAGACAAATGGATCAAGGCCTACGAGCTGCGTCCCACGGCTCGCAACACAGTTCATCATGCGTTGTTCTTCATCGATGAAACGGGCAGTGTCCGCAACCAAACCGAACGGGATGGCCAACCGGGTTTGAAGGGAATGAACTTCCTGCGTGGTATCGGTGGTAACTTTTTGGAACGCGGCCCCGATCGGCTGGCCGGCGGTTTGGGCGGCTACGTGCCGGGTGCTGTTCCGAATCCTCTGCCCGGTGATCTTGCTCGCTTTTTGCCAAAAGGTAGCGACATCATCATGCAAACGCATTTTCATCCAAGTGGTAAACCGGAGACCGAACAAGCTGAGCTGGGGTTGTACTTTGCCGATAAACCACCCTCGCAACGATTGGTCCCGATTCAATTGCCGCCCCTATTTGGCATGGGTGCAGGACTGGATATTCCTGCCGGTGAGGCCAACTTTAAGATCCATGGAAAGTACGTTTTGCCGATTGATGTGCGCGGCGTCGAAATCGGTGGCCACGCACATTACATCTGCCGCAACATGCTGATGGTGGCCAAACTGTCCAACGGCGCATCGCTTGAGTTACTAAAGATCGACGATTGGGACCTCGATTGGCAGGATCAGTACCAGTTTGCGGCGCCACAAGTCTTACCCAAGGGAACGGAATTGAACGTCACCATCACTTACGACAACTCGGCCCAGAATCCGGAAAATCCATTCTCGCCACCTCAACAGATCGCTTGGGGACGTGAGTCGACGGACGAAATGGGCTCCATTACTTTGCAAGTGGTTGCTGCCGATGAAAGCCAACGCGAATTGTTGCAAGAGGATCTTCGCAAGGCGACGCGGGAAAGTCTGAAGAAGCGGATTCAAACGCAGAGCGCTGGCTTAGCCGGCCTAGGTGGTGGAGCCCTGGGTGGTGGAGCAATCGGTAAAGGTGGCCTTGTAAAACTGCTCGATCGCAATCGTGACGGCAAGTTGCAGGAGCTTGAGGTACCCGAGAGATTCCGTGAAAGGCTGTTTGATTTTCTGGACTCGAACGGCGACGGCGAACTCGATTCGGAAGAACTGGCTGCAGGCCGTCGCAGTCTCGACGGCATCATGGACCGCAACTAATTCAGAATTGGAATCCACATGAGAACTTTTATCCTGCGACTTGTGCCCATGTGCCTTTGGCTGATTCTAGTCAATCGCGCGTTGCCGCAGTACGATCCGCTTTCGGTACCCGACAAGTTCGTGGCCCAGTCGCTCGAACTTACCGCCAAGCATGCGAGCTTGTCGCGCGAAGTTCCGCTACGCGTCGATTTGCCGGTCGACAAAACGCCCGCACCCGTGGTTTTCTTCAGTCACGGGTTGGGCGGCTCACGCGACGGCAATCACTTCATGGGGAACCATTGGGCTGCCCGGGGTTACGTCAGCGTGTTCCTGCAGCATCCAGGTAGCGATACCTCGGTTTGGCAAAACGTTCCCCTGCGCGAACGCATGAACGCGATGCGCGACGCTGCCTCAGCCAAGAACTTGGCTCTGCGGTGCGAAGATGTCCGCACAACGCTTGACCAACTTGAGATATGGAATCGAACAGAGGGGCATCCACTGTTCGGACGCCTAGATTTGGCGCATGTCGGCATGAGCGGCCATTCTTTTGGCGCTCACACAACTCAAGCCGTCGCGGGTCAGAAGTTTCCGCTCGGCAAGAGTTTCGTCGATGATCGGATTGATGCCGCTCTCGCCTTTAGTCCCAGTTCGCCCGCAGCAGGTTCAAAATCCCAAGCTTTCGGCAGCGTGACAATCCCTTGGATGCTCATGACCGGCACCAAAGACGTGGCGGCCATCGGCGGCCAATCGGTCGAGTCTCGCTTGGAGGTCTTTCCGAATTTGCCCAAGTCGATCGACAAATTTGAATTGGTGCTGAAAGATGCCGAGCATTCGGCGTTTACCGAGGGACGTCTGCCGGGGGACAAAGTAGCTCGAAATCCAAACCACTATCGCGCCATTTTGGCTTTGTCCACCGCCTTCTGGGATGCATACTTGAGGCAAGATTCGTCCGCCAAGGCATGGCTCAGCGGTGATGAGGCAACCAAAGTGCTGCAAGCTGAGGATCGTTGGCAGAAGAACCTGGGCGGAAAAATCGCAAGCCGCAAATCCAAGATCAATTTCGTTGACATCGATGGCGTTGAACACTCGCTACCGTGCTCGGCTGATTCACGCGGGTTGGTATTGGTTTTCATCAATACCGACTGCCCCATTGCAAACGCCTATCACCCGACATTGCGTCAGATACGCGAGGAGTTTTCCGGGAAGGGATTCGAATTTGTTATGGTGCACGCCGATGCGGAATTGAAGCCCGATGCGGCTCGCAAGCACAAAAGCGAGTACGAAATCACTTGGCCTGTTGTCTTGGATCCTGGCAACAACCTTGCTCGGTGGGTTTCGGCTAAGGTCACTCCCGAGGCAATTGTTGTCGACGCCCAAGGACAAGTCCGATATCGGGGACGCATCGATGACCGGCACGAGACTTATGGTCGTAAGCGGCCCGAGCCTTCCTCCCACGATTTGCAAGATGCGCTAACGGCAATCGCTGACGGTAAGTCCATCCAGACGCCTGAGACCAAGCCCGTCGGATGCGTCATTCGATATGCAGACTGATGCGCTCTGGGTGGGTCGCTCCTGCCGGGTGCGACCTTTGCACGGCTGCACACAAAAGCATCAATAGCTTCAGCAATCGCAGGTCGCATCCGGCAGGCTGCGACCCACCGAGACACACACTTCCTGTCGCTATTCTGAGCGCTGAAAAACAAGCATCGATCACAAGCCGAAGGTCTTGAGATCGATAACCTGATCGATACACGTCGATAGATAGTTGTTCGTGACTTCGGTCGACAAGCTGCGTGTTGTTGGCTTGCTTCTGCTCTCTACTATCAAGCCCATGCTCATGAGTCGGAGGCTTGAGTGCTGTGCGTTCCCAAGCAGCGTCTGGGAGCGAGCGAAAACAGTGAGAAGTGTCGAAAAACTGTGGAAAAACCCAGTTCGGGAACGCACAAAAGTGCTCCTAAATCAAGCCGTTTGGGGCTAAATTTTTGCAACGAAAATACGCTCCCGGAAGAGCGGCCGAAACACCTATTAGTGGTGTATTCTCCGGGCAATCCCTGCTTTCCACCCCCCCTCTCGGCGTGGCGCGAAATGTTAACCGAAATCCGTTTGCACACGAGGGCAAAAGCGTGCAGACTTGAACTCTGGCAAGGACGGCCGCGGCTGTTCCGCCACTGTGGCGACCAGCCGATGCACACAAGTTTGCATCCAGTGGTTTTCAGTGGT
>JANRMD010000194.1:0-20063 GCA_033761895.1 Pirellulaceae bacterium
CTGCGGTCATATTGAAAGCCCTAGCCTTGACGGCTTCCGCTACCCAATGATCGACAAGCCTTCAAGCATTTCGAGGACCAGTCGGCCGGGATGTTGCGACTCGGCGAAGCGTATGCTGCTAACAACCTAAGCCCTCGTCGCCATTCGTCACCGCGTCTCAAGTTAGTGAGAAACCGAACGATCTGCAGAGTAAATCTGCGGGATTAACCGATGGGCGTTAGCCCCGGTTTTTGCTCTGGTAACCACCGCTAAACCTTCAAGCATTCGAAAGTACTGCGGTGCCCTCGAAAGCCTTGACGGCTTCCGCTACCCAATGATTGACAAGCCCTCAAGCATTTCGAGAGAACTGCGGCGGCTTCTCGAAAGCCTTGACGGCGCTGCTCTCGTCTGGCTTTCTTTGCTTGATTCCGAGCATTAACGTTTAACCATCCCTAGCGATTCACTCACGGTACAAACAGGAACTCGTTGCTGTTAAACACAACACGGCAGAGCGTCGATAAACCCGCTTGCTGGACGACCGACAGGCAATCCGCTAATTCGACAGGATCGGGCTCACGATTGAGCGCCAGCGCGAACACGCGGCGCACTTGACTGGCTGCGTCCGATCCAACTTCGGATGAGACACGAGCGGCAAAGGCGTTGGCTTCTTCCAAGGTAAAGCGACTGTTGAATAAGTTGAGGGCTTGGATAGGCGTGGTGGATTCGCGGCGTCGAGCGGTACTTTGACCTGCGTCAGGGCAATCGAAAGCACCGAAGATGGCTTCGCGCTCGCGGCGGACTTTGTGAGCATAAATCATTCGCCGCAAGCCTTCCGGCTTGAACGATTCGACGGGCTCGAAGCCCGACAGTCCGCCACGTTTGTCGAATAGATCAAAGCCACGCCCAAACATGCTCAAGTTCAAGCGACCGCTAACGGCCAGCATGGAATCGCGAATCGTTTCGGCTTCGAGACGGCGAGGCGGGAAACGCCAAAGCAGTCGGCAGTCGACATCTTTAGCCGCTGCGATAGGATTGGGCTGCGACGATTGACGATAAGTCGACGAGAGGACGATTGTTCGGTGCAACTGTTTGATCGACCATCCCGAACGCATGAACTCCGTGGCCAGCCAATCGAGCAACTCAGGGTGGGATGGTAGTGTGCCAGTACGTCCAAAATCGCTAGCGGTTTCGACCAAGCCACATCCAAAGTGCCCTTGCCAGATACGATTGACCATCACCCGCGCGGTCAGTGGATTCGCGGGATGGGTAAGCCAATTTGCGAGCGCGGTACGACGCTCGGATTCAGGTGTATCCTTGTTAAGGACGAGTTCGCCGAGCACATTGGGGACTGCGGGAGCAACTTCGTCGCGAGGCTGTTCGGGATCGCCACGATTGAGCAAGTGGATCGAGTCGGGTTTGCGAAACTTCCCAGCAAAGGCCATTTGAGCGTTCGAAGCTTCGGCAATCTTGGCTTCAAGCTGCTTCTTGTCCGCGAGCAACGCGCGCACTCGTTGGGCTTCATCGGCGTCCAACCCAGCTAAGGATACGGATGCACCACTCTTTCGTTGAGCGTTTTCGCCGAAGGGATAGCGGTCGGATGAATCGGCCACCAGTTGCCATTGATCATTGGAGTCGGCGATCTCAATGCGATAATCGGTTGCCAGGCGGTCGTTGAATTTGCCTTCGCGATCGCGGCCCCAGACTACACGCTCGATGGTCTGAGCCTCAGCGAATTCGAACTCGACCCAGCCCTTACCCACTTCGCTCGACATCCAACTGCGCGAGTTACCGTACTGGCCATCATGAATGTGTTTGAGTTCATGGCGGCCAGGCGCGACGTTATCTCCCGAAGATTTAACGCGGGTGCCGTGCGTGGCTAAGGCAACGTTGAGGGCGTTGGTGTTGAAGATCTCCAGTTCGTCGATACAGGGCTCGATGGTGTTGGTGGCGTTGATGGTGAACTTGAGGCGTTTGGTCTTTACGGGCGAGAAGCGATCCGAATTGGAGCGTGAGTTCACCGCAGGACGAGACGGTTGAACAGTGGCGATCGGCTGCATTTGGTCGAGACTTGGACCGGCTTCCAGGGTGTATGCGGTTGGCAGTCGATCTGTAAATTTGCCTTCGCGGTCGCGGCTCCAGCTAACTTTATTGAGTCGCGTAGGTTCAGCTAATTCAAAAAGGACCCAACCGCGCCCGGCTTCGTCGGACATCCAACTGCGACTGTTGCCATACTGACCATCGTTGATGTGTTCGAGTCGATGAAGATCCGAGGTCCGACTGCCGGAGGCTGTCACGCGTGTGCCTGAGGCAGCGCTCGCGACGTTGCGCGGGGTCGCTTCGTCAGCAAAGATCTCGAATTCGTCGATGCAGGGTTCGATCAGGCCAAGTGTTGGATGCAAGTTAGCATCGTGAATGGTGAAGCGAACGAATTTGGCAAGCAGCGGTGAGAAACGGAGTTCGTTCAGTTTGGCGTCGATGGTGGTTGACTCCCCTGCCCCGTCGGTTGGCTTTGCTGACTTAGGTTGTGCGATTGGTTCGAAGCCCGCGAGCGCTTGTTCGACTTCTGTGAGCTGTGCTTTTAGCGATTCCGCTTCGGCTCGTTTCCGTTCGGCTTCAGGGGTTCGCAGTTCGCGCTCTTCATATTCAACGCCCGCCACGAAGGCCTGCATGGAATAGTATTCACGAGCGGAGATTGGATCGAACTTGTGATCGTGGCACCGAGCGCAACCGATGCTCAGCCCCAAGAATGTCTGGCCGATGTTGACCACGATTTCATCCAGCGAGTCTTGGCGCGCGAGTCGTTTGGATGGTTCGTCTTGACCAATCTGGCCAGGCAGCAAGACCGATGCTGTGATGAGAAAGCCTGTGGCAGCGTCGTGGCCGAGTGTGTCGCCAGCGATCTGTTGACGAATAAAATCATTGTAAGGCGTGTCGCGATTGAATGCCTCGATGACATAGTCGCGATAAGGCCATGCGTTCGGTCGCTCGGTGTTGACTTCGAAACCATGCGTATCTGCGTACCTTACGACATCGAGCCAATGCTGTGCCCAGCGCTCACCATAACGCTGCGATTTGAGCAGTTCGTCGACGACACGTTCGTATGCGTCGTGGCGCTGGTCGTTGATGAAGTTGTCAACTTGCTCGGGGGTGGGTGGCAGACCGATAAGGTCGAAGGAGACTCGTCGCAGCCATGCGGCACGCGTCGCTTCGGGGGCAGGCTGCAAGTCGGATTGTGTGAGGCGACTCAAGATGAAGCGATCCAGATCGCTGCGTGGCCAAGTGGAATCGCGGAGTTCGGGTATCGGTGGGTTTTGAAGCGGCTTGAATGACCAATGATCGCGACGATCTTCCAGCTTGGCGAGATCGACACCGTCCGGCCAGTGCGCGCCTTCGTCAATCCACTGTTTCAGCAAGGCAATTTCGGCGGCTGACAAACGCGATCCTTCGGGCGGCATCTGCTCGTCGGGGTCGCTGCTAGTCACGAGTTGCAATAGTGGGCTGTCGGCGGAATTGTTGGCGAGAATGCTGGGGCCGTAATTGTCGCCACCCTTAAAGGCTTCCGATTTGATGTCCAAACGCAGATTGCTCTTCTGCTTCGTGGCAGCGTGGCAAGTATAGCAATGAGTCTGAAAGATCGGGCGAATGTCACGCACGAAGTCGATGGCCGGCGATGTCGCTTGAGCGTGGAGGCTCTCGAAAGTGGCGGATGCGAAGACGAAAAACGCCAGCCAAACAGTAGGAAACGGAATGGACGGAACGAACTTCATCGAGTTGGGGTCCGGTAAATTGCTTGGTGCGAAGTTGGAAGGGATTGAACAGTGGCGAATTTTAATGGTGGGGTAAATGCGTGGGAGCAAACGCGAGGTCTTAAAGTTCCAGTATAACTGATGGCTGGCGGAATGACCTGCGGTTCATGGCGGCAGGCTACGGTGACGCACTTGAGTGCGGAGCTGGCTAGCATCCGCGCGGCCGCTAACGTCGTCCACGGGTAGGGAAAATCTAGTAGGGAGAAACACTATGAAGCTTGGAAACCTAAAATTCCTGATGCTGGTTTGGGCGGCGTTCATCCTGATGGGCTTCGAGGACTTACGGTCACAAGAGGTTTTACCGCCCGTTGCATTGTGGACTGGAAATCCGCCGGGGCGCGTCGGGGCCAAGGGGGAAGAAAAAGATACGACCGACGAAAAAGGTGGCAAGGTCGCGGGCAAATCGGTGATTCGTTTGGGCAATGTATCGTCGCCAACGCTGACTATTTACAAACCGCCCGTTGATAAGAATGGCGGTGTAGCGGTGCTGGTCTGTCCCGGAGGCGGGTACAACATCCTGGCGATGGATCTTGAGGGGACTGAAGTTTGCGAGTGGTTGAATTCGATTGGGGTGACTGCGGGGTTATTGAAGTACCGTGTTCCCAAAGCGGAGGGGGATCCGCGGCCCATCGAAGCTTTGCAGGATGCGCAGCGAGCGATGTCGTTGTTGCGAAGCCGCGCGGAAGAATTACGCATCGATCCCAAGCGGATCGGAGTCCTTGGCTTTTCGGCCGGTGGTCATTTGTCGGCGAGGTTGAGCACGAACTATGCCACGCGAGCTTACCAAACAGTGGATGACAAAGATGAAGTGGCTTGCAAGCCGGACTTTGCGGTGCTTGTTTACCCAGCTTACCTGATCCACAAAGAAGCTGAGACCGAGTTGCCAGTCAACGCGCAGACGCCGCCGATGTTTTTGACGATGGCGGCAGATGACCCAGTTGATGCGGACAACGTTTTGAAGTTCTCCCTTGCACTCAAGCATGCCAAGGTGCCTGTCGAGTTGCATTTGTACCCGCGAGGTGGCCATGGTTATGGCTTGAGGCGAACGGAGGCAGCGTGCACGCATTGGCCTGATCGCGTGGAGGATTGGATGCGCGCCCAAGGATGGCTCAAGTAGCCGACGAGCTAAACTGAGTCGGCATAAGTGGCAGGTTAAATGCAGGTTAAGTGGCACGTATAGCGGGCCACATCCGTGCTCCCCGCCTTGGTAAATGTTCGGCGATGCAATACAGTGCTAGTGGAGCGTCAAACTTAGAAATTAGGATCAGCCGCAGTGCGCTAGCACCGGTTCCCGTGGCGAAAACGGGACGCTAGCGCGTTCCGGCTGATATTACAGACCCTAAAGTTAAGCTGTGACAAAGCCTAGTGCTTTGACACAATTTGACTTTGGGGGGGCACGCTCTGTGGCTCTGCGACGGGCGTGGGAGCCAAGGACATTCGCCACGCCCTTCGCAGAGCCTCAGGGGCGTGCCACCCTAATATTAAAGCTTGACGTTCCACTGGTGGATTGTCACAGCTTAATTTTAGGGTTTGTAATATCAGCCGGAACGCGCTAGCGTCCGGTTTTCGTCGCGGGAACCGGTGCTAGCGCACTGCGGCTAATCCTAATATTTAAGTTTGACGCTCCACTAGTCTACGCCCGGTGCATGGATGGCATGCGTCTGAGGCATCTCGTCAGTATTCGGGCCTTGATTTATGATTGTCGCGTGCGGCATGTGGCGGAGCAGCATTTTGCATGCTGCGTTCTGCTGCCGATGCGGTCAGTGCCGACCCACCACGAGTCGACCCAAGCCGTGTCGCCCCGCCCCGGGTTGACCTGTGCGTCGACCCAGTATGTCGGCCCAGCATGTCGAACACCAGACTGTACCCAATAAGACTCAAGATTGAATTACACACCTACCAAAGAGGATTAACGCAATGAGTGTTTTAGTTACAAAGCCAGCTCCAAACTTCAAAGCCCAAGCTGTGATGGCTGACGGATCATTCAAGGAAATCAGTCTGAGCGACTATGCAGGCAAGTATGTTGTCCTGTTCTTCTATCCGCTCGACTTCACGTTTGTATGCCCGACTGAGATCATCGCCTTTTCGGATCGCGCTGCTGAATTCTCGAAGCTGGGTGTGCAACTGATCGGTGTTAGCGTTGACAGCCACTTCTCGCACTTGGCGTGGCGCAATACACCTCGCGATCAAGGCGGCTTGGGCAATATTGAGTACCCACTGGTAGCTGACCTCAGCAAGCAGATTGCGCGCGATTATGACGTCTTGATCGGTGATACCGTTGCCCTACGTGGTCTGTTCTTGATTGACCAGAAGGGAATTGTTCGTCATCAAGTGGTTAATGACTTGCCACTCGGACGCAGCGTCGATGAAGCCCTGCGATTAGTGCAGGCCCTGAAATTCGTTGAGAAGAACGGCGAAGTGTGTCCAGCCAACTGGAAGGAAGGCGCTCGCACCATCAAGCCGACAGTGCAGGACAGCAAGTCGTTCTTCCGCGCTGAGTATGCATCGTAGGTAGAATAAAAAATGCACGAGCCGACATGATAAATGTTGGCTCGTGCATTTCGCCTCGATTGAGAAAAATCGGCAGTGGCACACACACTGCGTGAAGCACTAAGTACTCCACACATTTTGCCCCGGCGTATGCCACTGCCTATTGATCCAGCAATTACGACGTGTCTAGTCGTTGTTTTGCTTGTGTTTTGCGTCAGAAGTTCTCAGTTTTCTTTTCCCTGCCTGACTAGAAGTATTATCGCCAATTTGCACACGTCCCTTGGGGCGAACAAGCGCCATTTGCTCACCGATTTTCGGTTGATTGCAAGGCCATTGGAGCGACAATGTTTCTGGACAACCCACCTGCGGCCATCCCATTTCCGCACGCTCACAGGATTTTAGCTTCGATGCGTATCACCGGCTTTGAAACATTCGACCTACGTTTTCCGACTTCGCAGAACCTGGATGGATCGGATGCGATGAATCCCGATCCTGATTACTCCGCCGCGTATGTGATTCTGAAAACCGATTTGCCAGACCTCTCTGGTTTTGGGATGACGTTTACGATCGGGCGAGGTAATGAATTGTGTGTAGCCGCAATTCGCTCTTTGGTTCCGCTGCTAATTGGGCAATCGGTCGAGTCGCTGATGGCCGAGCCGTGGAAGATGTATCGTCGGCTGACAGGCGATAGTCAACTGCGTTGGGTTGGACCGGAAAAGGGGGTTGTGCATTTAGCCGCCGCGGCGGTCGTCAACGCAGTCTGGGACCTGTGGGCACGGATGCATGGTAAACCCGTATGGCAATTGATCTGCGAAATGTCGGCCGAGCAGTTTGTGGCGAGTGTTGATTTTCGCTACCTGACCGATGCGCTAACACCGGCCCAAGCGCTCGAGCTGTTGCGTCGCCATGAGGGCACAAAGTCCGCGCGCATCGAGCAGTTGAAATCCGAAGGTTATCCGAGCTACACCACTTCAGCCGGTTGGCTTGGTTACTCGGATGAAGCTCTCCGCGAAAAGTGTGAAGATTTGAAACGTCGCGGTTGGTCGCACTTTAAAATCAAAGTTGGTCGCGACTTGGAAGATGATAAACGGCGCTGTCGCGTATTGCGCAAGCACATGGGCTACGATGCCCACATGATGATCGACGCGAACCAAGTCTGGGACGTGCCCGAAGCCATCCGCTGGATTGGCGAATTGGCGGAGTTCAAGCCATGGTTTGTCGAAGAGCCGACCTGCCCGGATGATATTCTCGGGCATCAGAAAATTGCTCAAGCAATTGCGCCGACCCGCGTGGCTACGGGCGAAATGTGCCATAACCGCGTTATGTTCAAGCAGTTCATGGAGGCGGGCGCGATGCAGGTTTGCCAGCTCGATAGTTGCCGATTGGGGGGCGTCAACGAAGTCCTCGCCGTGATGCTATTGGCGGCTCGGTTTGATATACCCGTGTGCCCGCATGCTGGCGGGGTGGGACTGTGCGAATATGTCCAGCACCTCAGCATTATTGACTACGTGTGTGTTTCGGCGAGATTGGATGATCGCGTTGCCGAATACGCCGACCATTTACACGAGCATCTGCATGACCCGGTAATCATGAAAAATGGTCGTTACGTGCCACCACAAACCCCTGGTTACAGCGTCCAATTCAAAGATTCTGCGATCGAAGGCTTCAGTTTTGGGTAGGCTCGGCTAGCCTGGAAGGACTGGGGATACCGAGATATAACTGGGATTCCCCGATCCGGTTCCACGCTATCGTCCAAGAACGCCGTCACGAACGCCGCTTTATGCAACCTATCGATCCGACCCCAGTTGATCCGACAATTGAACGCCAGCGACTTCGACGACGGACGTTCGCAATTATCTCGCATCCCGACGCTGGCAAAACAACGCTGACGGAAAAACTGCTGCTGTTCGGCGGGTCCATTGAGACCGCTGGAGCCGTGCGCGGCCGCAAGAACCAGAAAGCTGCCACTTCGGACTGGATGGAGTTGGAGAAGCAGCGCGGGATCTCGGTTAGTTCGACCGTGTTGACCTTCGAATTCGATAGTTGCCAAGTCAATCTGCTCGACACGCCCGGTCACCATGACTTTAGCGAAGACACCTACCGCACGTTGATGGCGGCGGATGCAGCCGTGATGGTCATCGACTTGGCAAAAGGTGTCGAAGCTCAAACCGAAAAACTGTTTCGAGTTTGTGCGCTCCGCAAGATCCCTGTTTTGACGTTTGTCAATAAAGTGGATCGAACCGGTTTGTCGCCGTTACAAGTGCTGGACGACATCGAGCGTAAATTCTCGATCGAGGCCGTTCCGCAGACTTGGCCGATCGGCACTGGCGCAGACTTCTGCGGCTTCGTCGATCTGCTCGATGAACAAGTGCATCTGTTTCAGCAGCGTGATAGTTCGCGGCGCATTCAATCGACCAAGTTGACGTGGGCCGAGTTTGCTGACGAACATGCAACCATCGCTCAGGTTCAGACCGGCGCGACCGCGAACATGCGCAACTATTCGACTGAGGCACTGGTCAAGGCCGTCCATGAAGAGATCGAATTGGTGCAGATGGCTGGAGCGACGCTTGAACATGATCGCTTCTTGTGCGGTGAACAGACGCCGGTTTACTTCGGCAGCGCGTTAACGAACTTTGGTGTAGAACATTTTCTACGTGGATTCTTGAGGTTATGCCCACCACCTTCGGATCGGCTCAGCAATGTTGGCCCGATCCCGGCCAGCCGTCCTGAGTTTGCGGGTTTCATTTTTAAGATACAAGCCAACCTTGACCCACGTCACCGCGATCGCGTCGCCTTTGTGCGTGTTTGCTCCGGTCGATTTGAACGCGATATGGAAGTCACGGTTGCTCGCAGTGGCAAGAAGATTCGCGTGCCCCGAGCCTTGCGGATTTTTGGTCAAGATCGCCAAACCATGGAAGAAGCCTTTCCAGGGGATATCATCGGTGTGATCTGTCCAGGTGAGTTTCAGTTGGGTGATACTTTGTGCCAAGGTGAACCGGTGCATTATGAAGCCTTGCCTCAGTTCTCGCCGGAGTTCTTTGCGGTTCTCGATTGCCCAGATACGTCGCGCCGCAAGCAGTTTGATCGTGGCCTGTCGCAGCTGGTCGAAGAAGGTGCCATTCAAGTCTTTGTCGATGCCAGATCGACGCGTCGTGAGATGATCTTGGCTGCCGTGGGTGAACTGCAGTTCGACGTGGTGCGATTCCGATTGGAAAGCGAATACAACACACCGACCACACTTAGCGTTCGACCCTTTAAGCTCGCGCGCTGGATCAACGTCACGCCCGAGCAACTCGCATCGTTAAAATTGCCCTACGCGGCCAAGCTGGTGAAGGACCAATACGGGCACCACGCTGTACTGTTGCAATCCGAATGGGATGTACAGCACGTCGAACGAGAAAATCCCAAGATTCGATTCGACGCTATCCGTGTCTCAAGTTTTGAACAAGCCATTGCGGAACGAGCGGCTGAAACGACCGTATGAAGTGAGTGTCGCACAATTGTCTCAATTGTTGCAGCTGCTGCGACCATATCATCTTCCATTCGTGTGCTTCGAGTATTTCGTGGTTCTCTATCGAGTCTGGCTGGGGTCACCACGAAAAACACGAAGCACACGAAAGTGGAATTCGAGAGTGACCTCCGAAATGCTTGAGGGCTTGTCGATCATTGGGTAGCGGAAGCCGTCAAGGCTTTCGAGGGCCGCCTCAATACTCTCGAAATGCTTGAAGGGTTAGCGGCGGTTACCAGAGCAAAAACCGGGGCTAACGCCCATCGGTTAATCCCGCAGATTTACTCTGCGGATCGTTCGGTTTCTCACTAACTGAGACGCGGTGACGAATGGCGACGAGGGCTGAGGTTGTTAGCAGCCTACGCTTCGCCGAGTCGCAACATCCCGGCCGGCTGGTCCTCGAAATGCTTGACGCATTTCGTTAGGTGCGCAACTTGCGGGCGATTAGTTCTCTGTTGGCTGTGCCTGTGGTAAGCGCAAGGGCGTCGGTCCAGTGTGCGGTTGCTTCGGCGGTTTTCCCCAAACGATGATAAGCCTCCGCCACGGCGCAATCCCACCACGGTCGCAAGCGGCTGCGGTCGCTCTCTGGGATATCGATCAAACGCTGAAGTCCAACTTCTGGACCTGCCACGTAAGCCCAAGCGATCGCCAGATTCAAGCGCACCATCGGGCTAGGGTAGAGCCGCTCGAGTGCCTGGTAGAGTTCGATAACACGTTGCCAATCAATGGCTTCGAAAGTCACTGCACGGCAATGCTCCCAGGCGATCGCGGATTCGATGTGGAAACGAGAGAGTTGGTTGGACTCTGTCGAGCGAGCCATCCAATCCATGGCTTCACGGATCACGGTCCAGTTCCAACGCGACCGATCTTGCGATTCAAGCAACACAATCGCTCCGCTAGTATCCACGCGGGCATCAAAGCGTGCTGTATGCATCAGCATGAGTGCCAACAGCGCAGCGCTCGATGCCTTTGCTAGAGGAGTGTGCTTAAGCAGCATGCGTGCCAGTCGAATCGCTTCCTCGCACAAGTCTTTACGCAGCACCACATCTCCTGATGAAGAAGAATAGCCTTCACTGAATAACAAGTAGATGGTTGACTGAACGGCTTCTAGTCTTTCTTCCATTGAATGCGGATTGAGGTCGGCGATCTCGTCACCGCGTTTCCGCAAGGCCTCCTTGGCTCGCGTGATTCGCTTCTCGGCATTCGACTTGGTAATCAGAAACGCCGACGCGATTTCCTCGATACTGAAGCCACTGACTGTTTTGAGTGCGATTGCGACACTGGATTCGAGGGGAATGCTTGGATGACAACATAGAAACAGAAATCGCAGTGGAGCGTCTGCGACTTCTGCGGTGTTTAGATCGGCATCGTCGACTTCCAAGAATGCTTGGGCTAGCAGATTCTCTTCAACGATCCGTTGCTCAAGTTGCGAGCGGCGAATCGTGTCGATGGCCAAGTTGCGAGCCGTGCGGTACAACCATGCGGCTGGGTCCTTGGGAACTCCGCTGCGAGCCCAAGCTTGAATAGCCTTGGCTAAAGCGGCTTGCACTACGTCTTCGACCAACTCGAGATTACGAACGCCGAGGGCACGAGTCAGTAGCGCCACTAGGCGACCGTACTCGTGCCGAAAACAGTGTTCAACCAAGTTGCTTGGATCGTTTTGCATCCGCTCAGTTGTAACCGGCGAACTGCCGAATTTCGATTGCGCCCCCGATTTTTGCAATCGGACAAGCCTTCGCAATTTCAACGGCCCCTTCGTAAGTTTCAGCATCGACAACGGAGTAACCTCCGATGACTTCTTTGGCTTCAACGTAAGGTCCATTGGCCACTTCACCACCTGGTTTAAGGACGCGCCCAGTTGGTAGCAGCGCATCGCCACCATCGAGGATCTTGGGGCCGAACTGTTGGAACCACTCGCCCCACATCGCCAGGAAACCTTGCATTTCTTCCGGTGAAGGTTGGGATTGCGGTTCCGCTGCATCGCGATAGATCAATAGAAACTTTGCCATGATGGTACTCCCAAAAGATGCTCAATCGCTGAAGGGGAACTTTCGCCACCCGCATCGCGACTAACTTGCCAACAGCAACGACCAACGGCGGTCACTGCTCAACAGGAGGTCGACGAACGAAATTCGGTTTGCCGGACAGAATAATCGGAAATTTGGGCAAATGTTCCGCGAAATTTTCTGAGTTTCGCGATGCGTGAAAATGAGGGCAATGAATCGGGTTGCCAGCTCGCCAAATTACCCAATTTCGCAATGAAAGCCGGCGATTTAACGCCAGGTTAGCGGTAGCAAGTGGGCAGAGAAGTTGCCGTATAGGGATGGGCTTCGTCAAAAACTAGGCATTTACGGCTGTTTCGGGGGTTACGAGATGTTTGACACCCCACCCATTTGAACCCTACAATCGAACTGAATATGGTATACTTTCCCTTTCTAAAAGTAGAACAATCTTGTTGCCCAGAATACTGCTCAGCCTGATCGTGGTGGCTTTGCTAGCCAGACTGTCAGCGGCCCAGGACTCCCTCGCAGATATCATTGAGACTTGCGAGAGGAGCGTGGTGCGAATCGAGACGAAAGCCGCCGACGGGGACAGTCTTGGAAGCGGTTTCGTGGTTGACTCGAAGGGCACCATCATCACCAACTGCCACGTGTTGGCGGGTGCTTCGCAAGCGAAAGTTCATTTCGCCGATGGGACCTCAGGTGATATTGTTGGCACTTATCTGATCGATCAAGCTCGGGATATCATCGTGGCCAGGATTTCGTTGGCGGGTAAACCGGTGGTCCCACTAGCGAGCGCGTTGCCACGAAAAGGCGAATTGGTCGTTGCTTTGGGGTCGCCCCATGGTCTTTCCTTCACGGCCACACGCGGCATCATCAGTGCCATTCGTTCAACGGCGGAGATGCGCAATGATCTAGGCGACACATCTTTGGAAGGGACATGGATTCAGGTCGACGCAGCGCTCTCGCCAGGCAATAGTGGTGGGCCACTGGTCAATGAACGTGGGCAAGTGGTGGCCATGAGCACGCTCGCCTCGCGCGGCAGTGCCCAGAATCTCAACTTCGGAATTTCAGCGGCGGACATCACAGCCGCGATTGGACTGGCAAAAGGCAACCCACTTGTTCCATTACGCGTTGGCGTTGCGCGTGTAAAGTCAAGTGATTCAGCGTCGGAGCCGGGTGGTGCCCCACGCGGTGGTGGTCGCGGCGCTCCCGGTGGAAGCATCATTCAACATGAGACAGCTTCCGCAGCGGTGATCCAAAAATATGTCGCCGAATGCAAAGATGCGTTCAGCTACCTGACACGTGATTTGCGGAAAGAAGCCGAGCGGTTATCGGCAAAACTAAAAGAGATGAAGAGCGGTGAGACTTACATTCCGCCGAATATTGACGATGAAGGCGCGGACATTGTTCGTGTTCAAAGTCCGATGCGGAAGAGTGTCAAGTGGTTCTTCCGTAGCGAAGCCGTCAAGAGTCGCGAGCTTGCGAGGCAAGAGGCCCGTATTCGCGAAGTCAATAAACTAAAGGGCGAAATCAAGAACTCCAATGATCTCCGCTCACTCTACCTATTGGCTTCGAATTTTGGCCCCAAGCTTGACCCTCGCCGCAATAACACCATTGGCTTCATGAGTGATGCAATCGTGCTGCATGCCTTTAACGAACATGATGTCTTGATCATTTATGAAGACACGCCTTATCTGCTGTGGATTGAATCCACTGCCGGATTAACACTCGGTGAACAGGTGATGCCATGTCCCGTGTATGTAAATGGTACTGCTACGGCCGCCACACGCGGAGGCTCAAGCACTTCAGTCACGGTCTTGCAGACCATCACGCCAGATGAGCTGAAGAATGCCATGCGACCTCCCAACGCCAGCCCTTCGAACAACACCGCGAATAACACTGCGAATAATAACACGGCGAACAGCTCAGGAGCGTCAGCCGGTTCGAGTGGTTCGACCACGGGTTCAATATCAAGCTCAACGCCTGCCGTTCCGGATGGGTATCGCGTCTGGAACGACCAGTCGGGTATGCACTCGGTCGAAGCCTTGCTGCTCAGTTCGGATGCGGACAAAGTACGCTTAAAGAAACGCGATGGTAAGGTGATCGAGATTCCGATCAAAACACTTTGCGACGCAGACGTCAAATACCTCAAAGGCTCGTGATATGAAAACTACTCTTTGGGCCAATTGTCCCAAGTGCCAAACCGAGCTGAAGATTGAGACCGACGAACCCGAGTTGGTTCAAATCGAGTGTCCTGATTGCCACAAGGTATTTGCCGCCAAAGTGCCGCCTCAGTCAGCTGCGCCCATGCATGACGTGTTTTCGCAGATGGCAGTGCAAGTTCCTATGCATGTTCCTGCTCAGATGCCTGTGTTGCCTCCGTTTCAACCTGCGCAAGTGCATTACAAGTCGCGGCCGAAATCTTCAGACGGCTCGCTCAGTCCAGCCGCGCTGACGGTGCTGATTACCGTTTGTGCGAGTGCTATTCTGCTGCCGCTCGGCTTGGGTGGTTACTACTTTTATAGCCAGCTCGATGAGGCACCGCAGCTTGCCGTAAGCACCCCAGTGAACATCCCAGTGAACATCCCCGTAGTTTCGGCGCCAAATAGTATCAGCGCTCCGTCAAGTTTCTCCACGCCACCTGCGAGCGGATCGGCTGAGCCTGTTGCTGAACCTGTTGCCAGCCCAAATGAATTCAGTGCTCATGAATTCAGTGCACAGTCACCTGCCGGCCGAAAGACGCCACCGCCGAGTGAAACCGTGGGTGCAAACTCGACCAGCACAGCGATGTCTCCACCCGGTTCGATGACACCCGCAGATGCTGCCTCCACTTCGGACGCGGATTCAAAGATCTTTGGCGTTCCGGAACTGAATCCACCCATGATAGTGCAGTCAGATCCATCAAGCCCCTCCACGACCACGCCCCCGATGCCTGTTGGCAACACTAATCTATCGCAAGGCCAAGTTAGCGTCGCTGGACCAGGCATGTCGAAAAGCGGCTTGCCAGTACCGTTGCATCGCTTTGTCGGTTCTAACGGAGTGCTTATTTTTGTCTTGCACCCCAAGGGGCATTCCGTTGGCAGTGCTATTCAAGAACTACAGCGCACTCTCTCAATTTCTGAGATACACGCTGACGGTGGTAGTGATTACACGACCATTGGAATCCGTTACTCAGGTTCGGTGGATTCGGTGGTTAAGAGCATTCGGTTTGGGCAAATCTCTTACGCGGACGAAGAATCCCGCTCTATTCACGTGCAAACCAACTAACGGTCAAGTTTAGAGCTTGCTTTTTGGCAGATCGCCATCGAGCAACAGATCTGCGAGCATCTGCTTGGCTGTTGCGATTGTTCGAGCGACGGTGCGGCAACTGCTCTGACATTGAGAAGCGATTTCTTCGATCGAACAACCGTCGATCCGCAACAGAATCATCTGGTGTTGTCGTGGCTCGAATTCGCGAAAGAGTTTCTCGAGCAACTCTTCGACGACCAGGGCATCTTCAGGGCCGGGTTCCGTAGAAGTGTGCTTACCTTGTCCAGTTAGGCTTGAATCGCTTGGCCTCTCGCGCTGAACGGCACGTTTGTCGCAACGATAGAACGCATCCCACTTTCTACACTTGCGAATGGTAATGATCGATAGTAGGCCCCAGATCGTGTCTGTCCCGTCACGATCAAATCGGAAGTCTTTGAGTCGTCGAAAGAAACTCTTGAAGGCCGATTGCACGACATCTTCGGGAGAGATTTTACCGCGCACATCTTTGCCCAAGCGATCATTCGCAAGCCGTAGCAGTCGCATCGAATAGCGCTGGAATACTTCTGAGGCGAAGATCTCACCGGTAAGTTCATGCAAGTTACCTTCGCCCGATGACGCATTCATGGCTTCGACTCAACCGACTTTTGAGCTACCATGCCTGCCTGTTGCTGGATCGATTTGGCACGATCTAAAAACGCTTGATTGATATCCGGTCGTTCATTCGCATAGCAGATGATCTCTTCCGCGACCTCCTGAGCCTTGGGAAGATTTACATTGACCAGTTGCTCGGCGTACTGGCACAGGCCATCGAGATGAACGGGAGTGCTACGCAAACTACCCAATGGCTTTATGGCCGAACGTACCTCGTCGATAGCTGCTTCGGCCTGAGTCAGTTGGTCAAATTTTCTGTAGTGCCCAGCCATGTTCCATAGGTGGAAGATGTAGATTGGGTGTTGCTTGCCCAAATGTTTTGAAATGGTGTCTTTGAGCATCTTGTAGATTGCTTCAGCTTCAGCGGCTTTGCCATCGTTACGGGCATTTTCGGCTTTGCGATAAGTCACCAAGAAGTTTCCTAAGGCAGACTCTTGGTCAGATAGATTAAAAATCTCCATCGCCAAGGCAACCGACAGCTCGGCTAGTTTCCTTTGTCCAGCGAGCATCCTCGCTGAGGCAAGTCCAGCATGAGCTAAACCAACCCCGCGGTCCTTGGGGCCAAGATGCTGTTCTCGAATCACAACCACCTCAGAAAACAAATCAATGCTCTCAGCAACTGATTCCGCACTAGGTCGATCGACCATGAATGGCTGGAAGTATAAAGTCCAAGCCAAGTTGTATTTCGCATCAGCAATCAGCAAGGGCGCCGGTGGATGGAGTCGCTGAGCGCTGGTGATCACCTCTCGAAAACGCTGGATGGCAACTTTGTAGTCGCCACTCTCTTGAGCACAGCGGGCCATTAAGTAAGTGGACTTGAGTGCTTCGAACGATCCTTCGCCGAATCGCTCACGGCGAATATTCAGGCTCTTTTGAAGTATCTGCTCAGCCAATTCGTATTCACCCAAGCCACGATAACTTGTCCCCAGCGATGCCAAGATCTCACCGTAAGATTCAGGTTGGTCCTTCAAATGCAAATCAACCAGTTCTGCACCACTATCGAGTACCTTTCGAAAGGTCTGACGAGTATCAAGATTTTCGCTGCCCGTGAAACCAGTGTCGTCGAACTGCACAGGATCAACGGTCCGAAAGACTTTGGATAGATACTCGGTGACGTTCTTTGCCGATTGTGCCTTGATCTCTGCCGTGCGTTCGGCCAATAGTTTCTCGGTTCGTTCGCGGTGCAAGACCACAGAGGCAGCGAGAGCTGTCGCACCCAATGCGACCAATAAGAACACAATCGAAGCAGCCAAAGTCCTGCGTTTTTGGGCGAAGCGTACCAAGCGTTCACTGAGTGGTTCACGCATAGCGCTGATTGGTTCACCGACGAGCCAATTCTGGATATCAATTGCCAATAAAGTAGGGCTCTCATACCGATTCTGCGACTGATGGGCCATAGCCTTAGCGCAGATTGCAGCTAAGGCTTTGGGCACAGAACCTATCACTTGCGAATTAGGATAAACGCACGTGCCGTCTGCGGCTCGCTGCAGCGTTTCATCGGTTTCGTGATCTGCATAGGGTGGCTTTCCATAAAGAATATTGAACAGCACTGCTCCTAAACCGAACACATCTGTGCGCGTAGAAATCTGATCAATCTTTCCCCGTGCCTGTTCGGGGCTCATAAACGCAGGCGTACCAACGATGTCTCCCAGCGCCGTTTGTAAGCGGTCGAACTCAGCGTCCAGCTTGGTTGCTTCTGACTCGGAGACGCGAGTATCGGTGTATAGCGAATCGCAGGCAAGCATCTCTGCGACGGATGATTGGTTTGTGATCGGATCCGTCAAGCAGTTGAATTGTTTGGCCAACCCCCAATCGATTACCATGGTCTGACCGAACGACCCAATCATGATATTCGCGGGCTTCAAGTCACGATGTAGCACTTCTCGACTGTGCGCGTAGGCAATGGTGTTGCACACTGTAACGAAATGGCCTAGCAGTTCACGCAGTTTGGCAACTGGGCGATCGCCGCCGGCATGGTAGCCAGCGATCGCTTGCTCAAAAGTCTCACCATGGATATACCGCATGCTGTAGCAAGGACGCCCATCTTCTGTTTCACCTACAGCATGGACTGGAGCCACGCCTGGGTGCTCCAACAAGCTGGTAATCCGCACTTCCTGTAAGAATGTGTGCCTTGCGCGGGCATGATGTCGCCACCGATGCTGCAGTTGCTTGATCGCCACCGACCGGCCAAGGGATGGCTCGTGCACGACCCAAACATCACCCAGTCCACCGCTGTATTCTTGATAGGGCGTTTCGTAAATGCTGGTCAGCTGGATTGGCTTAACTGCTCGCTTGACCGTCGGTTCGTCATCATGGACTTGCTCAGACGTAGCATTAAGCACAGAAGCAGCATTAAGATGTGAAGAAGCTTCGTGGGAATCGACTCCCAAACGCTGTCGGAACTCGCCATCAATGGCCTCCAACTCGGAACGCACAACATCCACGAGTTGAGCATCTTTGGGCAGAAAATCGTCGATTTTTGGGTAGTTACGCAGGTGCCACTGCTGCTCAAACTTAGCCACGCAATCTTCAATTTCTGCCTGCTGAGAGCGCGACAATGTGCGCCAAGCCAACGGCTGTTCTCGTGTCATGCGTTCATCGCCCATTCAAACATTTGCCGATCGAACAGTGTCCTACTGTAACGAGAAGCAATTTCGAATTCAACGGATTTCAAGTTTGAAAGCAGGGATGAAAGTCAAATTGTCCAGTCCATCAGGCATAAAAAATAAATTGGAAATCCATGGCATAGATTTCTACTTTTTTGCATATAGCTCGTTCGGCTTAATCAATGACCGATAGTGAGTGGCAGTCGAACGTGAGGTTTTTGCATTTAAACAATACGCTTCATAGCGCAAGCCGTTAGGCGCCGTCAGGCTTTCGAGGGCCACCGCAGTACTCTCGAAATGCTTGACGCATTCCGCTACGAGATTACCCCGAAAAGCTTCAAGTCTTTCGATGACTGCGCGGCGTTTGACCGAACCCACCCGTAGCCGCCCGTCCACCCACCCCAACCTACGCCGAACTCATGAAGAAATCACATCGCCCATCACTTGCGCTTTCACGTTGCGCAACCCAACGTATCAGACTCTCACCGGCGGCTCGCCGCCTTCGGTTGAGTTTTGAACCACTTGAGGACCGTCGGCTTTTGGCGATCGATCTCCCTCCATTGATTGACCTCAACACCACACACAGCAGAGTTGGATCCAGTCCCACTGATCTAACCGAAGTGGGTGGATTTGTCTACTTCACTGCGGCAACATCATCTACGGGTAGTGAACTCTGGAAGACGGATGGAACCGTGGCGGGAACCGTGATCGTCAAGCCGATCAATGCAACCTCTGGAAACACCTCTGGCAGTAATTCTGTCACGATTGGGAATACGGTTTTCTTCGTCACCGATGATGGGGTCAATGGCTCTGAGCTGTGGAAGACGGATGGGACGCTGAATGGCACCTCGCTGGTAAAGGCGATCGCTCCCCCAGGTGATTTTTCGGCCACGCCAGGGAACCTGACCGCACTGGGCAACAAACTGCTCTTCACAGCAGGAGACGGTGTCAATGGTCGCGAGCTGTGGGTCAGCGATGGAACCGACGCTGGGACATTTCTGCTCAGCAATATCACACCTGGCACGGGCAGCACCTTCGACAGCAACGCCTCCCGTGACTCGCTCGCAACTGCAGGCGGGTTCGCCTACTTTTTCACGAAACCAGCGACTAGCTATGAAGATCTGTGGCGAAGTGATGGAACCGTGGCAGGCACGACACTAGTCAAGGACTTCACGCCATCGTCATTCCGAACGAGGCTGACGGGAGTTGGCAATCGGGTCTTCTTCACGGATAGCACGCCAAGCACCGGCCCTGAGATTTGGACGAGTGATGGGACGGATGCTGGTACCACACTTGTGAAGGATATCAACCCTGGAATCTATGGCGCGGAGCCAACCCAGCTTGCGAATGTGAATGGCACGCTGATCTTCGATGTGCAGCTCGCAGAGATCTGGCGCAGTGATGGAACCGAGGCCGGCACGATCATGGTTGCGGACATGCAGCTAGGTTTGACAGAAGCGAATCCGCGCGAGTTCACCGTGGCCGACAGTCTCGTCTTCTTTACAGCGAATAGTGGCGACAATCGCGAGCTATGGGCGCTGCCGCTGGCGCTCTTCCTGCCCCATAAGAACTACCTGCCGCTCGTCAGTTCGTGACCAGCGGCAGATAGACCTCCACGGTGCGGGTGATGCGCGCGCCGACGGTTGTGTTGGTGTCACCATACGCGATCGTGGCGATATGCAGCGTGCCATTGCTGCCGGACTGGCCCGGGGCAAACGTCCCACCCTCCGCACCCGCTCCGCCGCCCACGTCGATCGTGGCGGTGTTGGTG
>JANRMD010000195.1:0-4384 GCA_033761895.1 Pirellulaceae bacterium
AGTCGGATGGCGAGCCAGGGTGGGAAACCATCTGGCGAGGCTACCAACAGATGCGACAGACGCTCGAAGGAATGAAGCTAGCTGAGGGAAATTAGACAAGCCAAATGTGTACAATGGCAAGGCTAACGCCGTGCGGTTAATGGCATTCGAGTGCGATCACCCCATAAATCTAATGTGGACAGAGCACAAGCGCTCTGAACCATTTGCGTGCCCCAAAACCATTTGTAGGGGTGACAGTCTGGGCGGACTGCGGTAGGCTGCTGAATTGCGAAGCACGGGATTGGATGGGCTTCGCGTTGACTTTCAGCCCGTTTGGAACACCCCCACTATGCCCACTATTCGGCAACTACCGCCAAGCCTAGTTAACAAGATTGCTGCCGGTGAAGTGATCGAACGCCCGGCCAGTGTCGTCAAGGAGTTACTAGAGAATAGTGTTGATGCGGGCGCGACAGATATCGAAATTTCCATCGAAAGCGGTGGGCTAGATCTGATTCGTATTTCAGACAACGGCTGCGGCATCGACGCGGACCAAGTCTCGTTGGCCGTGGCCAGCCATGCAACCAGCAAACTCACCACAGCCGATGATCTTTTTGATGTCCACACTTTAGGCTTTCGTGGCGAAGCCCTAGCTTCGATCGCTGAGATCAGTCACCTGACGCTGCGAACGCGCACGGCCGAGAGCGAATCCGGCGTGGAACTGACCGTGAAAGGAGGCGTGGCTGAGCCATTACAGCCAGTGGGCTGTCCCGTCGGCACAACGATTGAAGTGCGACATCTGTTCTTCAACACACCCGTACGCCGCAAGTTCTTGCGCACGCCGCAAACTGAAGCAGGCCATGTGACCGAAGCCTTCACACGCATAGCCCTGGCGTTCCCCAAAGTCAGCATGCGGTTATTGAGCGGTTCGCGAACAACCTTCGAATTGCCGGCGACCGATGCCTGGGCCGATCGCATCCGCGCCTTTTTCGGTGACGAAGTGGCCGATGCATTAATTCCCGTCGATAGCCACCACGAACAAACGCGACTGACTGGCTTCGTGACCGACCCATCGGTCAGCCGCGCCAATGTTCGGATGCAGTATCTGTTCCTCAACGGTCGGCACATCCGCGATCGCTCACTGCAACATGCACTCGGCGAAGCCTACCGAGGGCTGCTCATGGTAGGACGCTTTCCCGTCTGTTTCCTACATTTGGAAATGCCCGCTCAGTTGGTTGACGTCAACGTGCATCCAACCAAACTCGAAGTCCGCTTTCAGGAGGGTGGCAAAGTCTACAGCCAGCTCCTCCAGACGTTGCGTCACCAGTTCTTAACGACTGACTTAACGGCTCGGGTTCGCACTTCACATTTCGGAACACCCAATAACGATTCCGTGGTTGCACCACAGCCGATCTCTGGCTCCCGCGGCGATGATCGCTGGAATGACTATTCAGCCCGCATGAACAGCCTTGCACCAACCACCGCTCCGCTGGAACCAAGCGGCCCGCCAAGACTAAACCTGAGTAGTCTAGCAGCGCCCGAATTTCGCCCTTTTCCAGAAACCCGCTCACCCCTGGGCATTGCGATCAGCAACTTTGCCGCAGTGAACCGTAGCCCTAGCGGCATGCCGACTGAATTGCCACCAGGTGCGGAACTTTGGTCCGCACCTGCCGCCAACGAGGCTTCCGTGTCCTCGGAGTTTGAAAGCGAATCGCCGGTTGAACCAGCCCCCACTGCATCGATCCAGCACGCTCACCCTCAGCATCAATTACCCAGTTCCAGTCACCTTGGATTTCAGATCCACAATCGTTACTTGGTCACTCAAGACGAACATGGCATGGTGCTGGTCGATCAACACGCTTTGCAC
This sequence comes from Pirellulaceae bacterium, assembly GCA_033761895.1. Classification (GTDB taxonomy): domain Bacteria; phylum Planctomycetota; class Planctomycetia; order Pirellulales; family Pirellulaceae; genus Aureliella. Next base: position 1,844 of record JANRMD010000195.1, read on the forward strand.
GAACGCATCCTCTACGAACAACTGCGCAAGAAGACCGAGTCTCGAACTTTGGAAAGCCAACAACTGCTGGTTCCCGAGCCCTTGGATCTAACCCCAGCCGAAGCCGCTGCAGCCCTAGATTCGCGAGAACTGCTTGCCAAGATCGGTATCGAGATCGAACCGTTTGGAGGCGATACGATCTTAATGACCAGCTACCCAGCCATGCTTGCCAACATGCGTCCGGCAGAGGTGTTGCGACAAGTGCTCGAACCACTGATGTCAGGCGGAAAAGAACCCAGCGCCCGCGATCTGCTCGACGAACTGCTGAACATGATCGCCTGCAAAGCCGCCATCAAAGCTGGCGATAAACTCTCACCGGAAGAGATCACGTCGCTGCTTGAACAGCGCTACGATTACCAGGACACGCATCATTGTCCCCACGGTCGACCTACTGCGCTCTACTTCAGCCGCGAGCAGTTGGACAAGATGTTCAAACGGACTTAGTCAACAGACCAGTCTGATCTGACTGATCAGACCGACTTTTTGAAAACAAAAAAGCCGCCTAGCGAAACTCGGCGGCTTTAATGTTTTTAAATCTCAAACGAGTCAATCAGTCGGCAGCAGTTGGCACGACCCAAACTTTCATGTCGCATTCGATTTCTTGGTGCAAGTGAACCTTGACCGTGTACAAACCAAGTTCCTTGAGCGGTCCCTGGAGACGCACTTGATCTTCGGTGATGGTGATGTCGATGGCCTTGAGGGCGGCAACGATTTCAGTTGCACCGACGCTACCGTACAAGTGGCCTTCGTCGTTGGCGTTGGCTTCGATGGTGATCGACTGTTGAGCGATCTTGTCGGCCAAAGTTTGCAGGCCGCTGAGACGTTGCTTTTCGATCTCTTTCAGCTTGGTCTTGTGCTTTTCGACCATTCGCTTGTGGTGATCATTGGCAATGATCGCAAGACCTTGGGGGAGCAAAAAGTTGTTTGCAAACCCAGGCTTGACTTCGACCACATCGCCCTGTCGACCGAGATGGTCCACGTTTTGAATGAGCAGCAATTCAATGCCACCGTTCGGGCCTTTGGGCAATCTCTTGAACGCCTTAAATTTCGTTACCATCTTCAACTCACTTCTTCATTGATCCGACATGAATTCACGGAACTCACATCGGGAGCACCGCGCTTGTTTATAAACTAAAACGGTATGTCATCGCCACTGTAGCCACCGCCATGCCCTGAATCGGAATCGATCGTGGCTGAGCGTGCTTCGGCGTACTCTTCTCGAACTGAACCCGATCCAGCACCTGAGACGCGTGGTCCACCACCTTCGCCTCGAGCACCTATCATTTGCATGCGGTCGCAAACAACGCGCAACTTGTAATTCTTCTGTCCATCTTTTTCCCACTTGTCGAGTTTCAAGTGCCCTTCGATGAACACTGGCGAACCCTTGCTCAGGTATTCGGCAGCTACTTCAGCCGTGCGGCCCCAAAACGTCACGTCGACAAAGGTAGTCTCGTCAATCCACTCACCATTCTGACCCTTGCGTCGATCATTTATCGCAAGACCAACTTCGGTAACCGGGGTTCCTGCTGGTGTGTACCGCAAAACGATATCGCGGGTCAAATTTCCCATCAGGATGACGCGATTGTAACTGGCCATAGTAGGGTCTCCATAAACGAACTTCGAAATGGGCAACGTGATTTATGCCAACAGCCTAGCCAATTTGGGAGGGGCAGGCAACGGGTTGGCATAACACTTCCCAAGTCGATTATTCGTCGATTTCGATTTCCTCATCATCGTCGTCCAGACCGCCACCCACGGTGACTGCTTCTGCAACGCGTGATTCAGTAACTTTGCCCAGCGCGTGTGCAACGAGGGTTTCGACCAGACGAGGATCGACGGTGGTCACCAAAAATCGAATGATGTTTTCATCGAGCTGGCAGGCTCGGTTGAATTCAACCATCCGACTGGTATCCATGTTGAAATAGGTAATCCAGTAGGTGCCTTTGGTTTGCCCGTTAATTGGGTAAGCCAATTTGCGTTCTTCCCACAGCCGACTGGCAAGGATTTCACCACCAAGGCCTTCGATGAGCTGCTGTAGCGTTCCAGCCACGCCACCTGGATCGCGGTTGTATTTGTTGCTGTCGAAAATCAAAAAGCAGTCGTAGCACTGAGTAGCCAAAATCCAAACTCCCGTCGAAATTCTATCAGTTGAATTTGTTCATACAAAAGGCAATTCCTCGAGTCGCCCAACTGAGCACCGCCTCAGTTGCTTCAGCGACAGCCTTATCTACCGTCGGTCGCTCTTCCTCGCGAAATCGCCCTAAAACGTAGTCGGCAACATCCCATTGCGGAGGTGCTGGATCGATCCCAATCCTCAACCGCGGTACGGCTTGCCCACCGAATACTCTCAAAATGTCATTCAAACCCTTCTGTCCCCCAGCGGAGCCCGATGCGCGAAATCGAAGCTTGCCTAACGGAAGACTCAGGTCATCGCAAATCACCAGCACATCCTGCTCGTGATTCACTTTGTAAAAATTGGCCATCGGCTGTACGCAACGACCA
>JANRMD010000196.1:0-8270 GCA_033761895.1 Pirellulaceae bacterium
TTTTAAAATTTTTTTTACATTAAACTCTCGGCTAAAAACCCCGCCCCCGACTTTTGGTTTTCCATCGTCTGTTTAAACCCCCAACGGGCGGGGGCGGGAGGTTTCGGTCAAGTTTGCAGTTAGCTAATCAGTCATCGCTCCACCTAGCAAACTAGGATGGTGGCGATCGGCGAGAAGTGTCGTTTTTAGGTTGAAATTTATCCTGCTGATTGTAACTCGAATTGATTCGTCTGTGCGTCTATGTCTATGCGTCTAGAGCGGCAACGCGACCAATCGCAATCAGCTACCGCTACGCGAAAACGCCGGTTGCGATATGATATCCGGTCACTGTTTGTCTTTTTGGGACTAAATGAGCCGTCGAAAAACAAGGAGAGAGCACTCGTGGCTCGTGAATCGGTCATCCAACCGCCCCCACCGCCTGACGATAATGACAATGCGCTGCGACCTAAACGGATTGCCGAGATGGTGGGGCAGCGCGAAGTCATCGAAGTGCTTCGGATTGCCATCGATGCTGCTACGAAGCGAGACGAGCCACTTGGACACATCCTGTTCGATGGCCCACCGGGATTAGGTAAAACCACTTTTGCGACTTGCATTCCTCGGGAGATGGGGGTGCCGGTGCAGATGGCTAGTGGCCCGTCGCTGAAGGCTCCCAAGGATATTATTCCTTACCTCACCAACCTTGAAGACCGCTCTGTCTTGTTCGTCGACGAGATTCACCGCATGCCCAAAGCGGTCGAAGAGTATCTCTACACCGCGATGGAAGATTTTCGGATCGATATTGTCTTGGGTGAAGGTGTTAGCGCACGCACGTTGAATCTACAGTTAAAACCTTTCACGTTGATCGGTGCTACCACACGCGCGGGGATGCTCAGCGGGCCGCTCCGCGATCGATTTCAGATTCGTGAGCATTTGGGATTCTATTCGCACGCCGAACTGACCGAGATCATCCATCGCAACGCGAAAAAACTGAATGTCGAAATTGCCGCGGATGCTGCCAAAGAGATCGCGCGGCGCAGTCGAGGAACGCCGCGAGTATCCAACAATCGACTGCTGTGGGTCCGCGACTATGCGATGAGCAAAGCCGATGGACGGGTTACGCTCGATATCGCGAATCTGGCGATGAAAATGACCGGTATCGATGAGGTTGGCTTGGACCGCCAAGATCGCCGGTATTTGGAAACCCTCATTCGTGTATTCACTGGCGGCCCTGCGGGGATCGAGGCCCTCGCGCACACCATGAATGTCTCCGCTGATACACTGGTGGACGAAGTCGAGCCTTTTCTGCTTCGTTCAGAATTGATCATTCGCACCTCGCGCGGTCGCTGCGCAACACCCAAAGCGTTTGAGCACTTGAAGATGACTCCGCCTATCGCTGACCGCGATGATGGCTTGCCTTTGTTTCCAGAAGAGTAGACGCTGTTTAAGCGAAGGTTCAAAACCTATGGCAATACTCACCCTTGAGCAGAGATACCTGGAAACTCTCGTTCGGATATTTGGGCACTCGAAATCTTAAACATCACCTCGCCAAGCATAAACCCGCAGGAAGGTTTTCCGTATCATCCCGATGTATAATCGCGACTAAAGAAATTCCATCCTTTCCCTAAAAACGAGCCGAACATGACGAATCGCAGAAACTGGATTACTAAAGTGGTCGCCGGAACCGCCGTGGCAACCACTGCGGCTAGAGTAAACATCGCGCTCGCTCAAGAACAACCGACTGCATCGGAGACTAAGACTATGGGCCGTATTCGACAATCTGTCATGGGCTGGTGCTTTAAACCGATGTCGGCTGAAGATTTAGCCAAACTTGGTAAAAAACTGGGTTTAGTTGGGATCGAGGGTATCGATGTCGCCAGCTATCCAGCGGTGAAGAAAATCGGACTCGACATTTCTCTCGTCGGCAGTCATGGGTTCGCGAAAGGTCCATGCGACACAGCCAATCATGCTGAAGTTGAAGCTTCCCTGCGGAAAGCGATCGATACTGCGGTTGAGTTCAATAGCCCCAGTGTCATTACCTTTACGGGGATGCGTGTGCCCGGCATGCGCGACGAGGTAGCCAAGCAGAACTGCATCGATTGCTGGAAGCGTGTGATTGGTTACGCCGAGGAAAAGAAAATCACGCTGTGCCTAGAGCATCTTAACAGCCGCGATAGCAGCCATCCGATGAAAGGGCATCCCGGATATTTTGGAGACAACGTCGATTTGTGTATCGACTTGATCAAGCAAATGAACTCGCCGAACTTCAAATTGCTGTTCGATATCTACCATGTTCAGATCATGCATGGAGATGTGATTCGTCGAATCCGTGAATTGCATCCATGGATCGGTCACTACCACACCGCTGGCAATCCCGGCCGCTGCGAACTCGATGAGAACCAAGAGATTAACTACCCACCGATTCTGCGAGCAATTCTAGAAACCGGTTATGAGGGCTACGTTGCGCAGGAGTTTATTCCAACTTGGGATGACCACGCCAAAGCCCTCGAACACGCCATCAAGGTTTGTGACGTCTAAGGGATGGGCGTGAAATTGTTCCTCTAAGGTGTTACTGTTTTATTGTCGCACGATTGTCCCAATCGTAGCTGGCTACAATTGAGACAATTGTGCGACACTCAATCCCGAAATCAAATTGTGTTGCAGCACAAGTGCTCTGCGGTTCCCTCCTACGTCGGCGCCACGGAGCGACTGATGGTCTCGATCACAATCTCCTCGCTACCTGCGGCAACGATGGCAATCTGCTCTTGATAGATCCCATAGCCGTACTTGCTGGCTGGTGGCACATAACCGGGCTGCCAACCATTGCTGATGGTCGCGATAAACCAAACTTCATTGGGAAATCGCTTACGCAACTCCGTTTGCAACACTTGATAGTGTTCACCAGGCACAAATAACCAACGAGCCGCACCGCAGTGCAGTGTTTGAATGTTCAGAGGAAACAACTTGCCTTGCGGCAATGTAGCTTGGCGCCAGATTTGCCGCTGCATCTGTTCCGCCATTGCTCGGCAGTAGGCTCTCCGCGTTTCGTCGCCTTTGCCGGCCGCTTCCTTTTCGAGTTCGTTCCAATGAGCTAACTGCTGGCGCGTCTCCTCGATACTCGGCAGATCATGTCGGTAAGGCAATTCAGCTACCACAGTGCCGCGCTGCCAATCCTCGGACGCTTCGATTTGTGCCTCGCTGGCAGCGATATACTTCCAAGTCCCGATTTGGGTTCCTGACACGACTGCGCCAGCGTAATCGAAATTCGCATCTGCCGCTGGTAGCGTCTCAAGCGTTGCCAGGGCCGCGAATCCAAGCTTGCGACCGTTGCGATCAGCCACTGTTGTATCGCCTACAAATCCTTCACGCGGTCCTAGGTCACCAGACGCTCCTTGCAGGAACAAGCAGGGGGCGTGCGTATGGGCTTGAATAACTTCGCGCATCGCGCCCACATAATCGGGACTGATGGCTTGATTGTCCCAAGCTAAAGTCGTCGGATGACAGGCGTAGTTAACGATAGTCGCCACACAGGTTCCGGCGGCGTCGGTGACTTTGCCTACGACCAGTGTATCGTCAGCGATACCAGTTGGATTAAACCCGCAGACATAACGACCTTGATCCGCATCCCAGTAATCACGTTCAGCGGCCAGGTCGCATCGACCAACCCCATAAACGATCGTGGCATCCACAAGCCGTTCGCTTAAGGTTCGCGCCAATCTGCCGAGTTCAGCTGCGATGCCATCGAGGTAAGGCCCGATCATGTCGCCGCCTGGAAGATCACTGCGGGTGCGTGACATTAGGCCTGCCGCGTGTGTATGGCTCAGACATACGTTTACTTGAACTGCCGAAATGTGAAGTCCTTCTGCGATGGCGGCTTGAATCAACGCGATATCGTCTGAGTCTAGAATGCAGTGGTCGAGCGATACCACGACGGACGATTGGGTCTTGTCATCATGACGCGGCACGATCCAAAGCATCGTACCGGTCAACGGACGGTGCATCGACGCGGCTCGATCATGCTTGGCTGCACCCCACATGCGATGGTAGATGCCGATGGGTGGCGTGATATCGATTTGTCCAGCAGCCGCACGGCAGCGGCTTTGGGGGATGGCAAGAGATGTTGCCGATGAGTTCGCTCGGGACGATGGTCCCAAGCGATGAGCATCAGGATTTTTCATACTTCAAACTTTCGCCTGAGATAGTGTGGGTAGGGTTAAGCAGAGCCCAGCAGATGGCGTCAACGACCAAGATGATCACCGATAAAAATAGCACGCCAGTCCAACCTGTGGGACCTTCAGAAATGTATCCTGCCAGCAATGGAAACAGAGCAGCACCGATGTTTCCGCACATGTTCATAATGCTGAACGTTTTCGCCACATGCTTGCCACCAAATTCGATTGCCATGGTGTATCCACTGACACCTCCAAACGTTGCCAGAAATGCCCCGAGACTAACGCACGCAATCGCCAAGTTGGTATTCGAAATAAAGTATGACAAACCGATTAAGCAGCCGCAGGAAAGCATGCCCGTCAAGGCGATCCCCTGCCGAGCTAGCCTGCGATTCCCAGTTCTTCTCAACAACCAATCGGAGAATATCCCTCCGGACATGCCGCCCAGCAGTGCACCGATTCCAACCACAAAAGCCAGTTTGCCAGAAGCGGCGAGGTCAACGCCTCTTGTCTCGCGCAGAAAAGTCGGAAACCAACTCTGAAAAAACATCATCGCAGCCGCGCGAAAGAACTGCTGCCCACACAACAACCACATGGGGACACTGGTTAGAAAATCCATCCAGCGGATCTTAGGCGAAACAACCGGCATTCCAGTCGCTGGTTCATGCTGCGGTGCCATGGATGCCTTGTTCGGCGTTGAAAAGAAAAACACGCTAGCCCAAAGCCAACCAGGGATAACGTACCATCCAAAGATTGTTTGCCATGAATGCCCAGCTTCCAGCAGTTGCGTGGTCAACAAGGGCGCCAGGGCTATACCAAGCGCCATTGAACTGGCTAAGAAACCTGACGCAGTCGCTCGAAACGTTTCGCCAAATTGCTCGCCGATCAGTTTGGTACTGCAGGGAAAAACGCCCGCTTGAGCCATACCCATCAAGCACCAAGCGGTGATTAAGGAAGTGTAATTAGTACACCAAGCTGCCACACCCAGCATGCCGGACCATGCCACAATAAAGATCGCTAGGGACCGACGGCTACCGATCCGGTCCGCTAACCAGCCGCTGGGGAGCTGCATCAGAGCGTAACCCAGTTGCCAAGCCGCCATGATCTGGCCAATCTGTGCTTTATCCAGCTCGAGGTCCACTCGGATATGCTGCTCGCAGACCGAAAACGCTAGCCGCTGCACATAAGCGATAATGGCTGCCAAGCATAGCAAGTAGAGTACGTAGTACTTCATAGCGTTCGGGGGCTTCCGGTGTGTGCGCGCTTTATCAATTCATTGCACTGCGAGTGAATATCCGAGTTGCTTAGTCGCGGAAGCAGTATAAGCGTTTCGCAGCGGAGGGTGGGGCGCATCTGCCAGATGCGGCCTGCAAACTGGGGCATTGCGAGAACGGTCCCTCGCTAACGCTTTTTTATGTTGCGCCTTTCGGGCTTTCACAACCCGAAGCGTTAGCGAGGGACCGAGTTACGACGTTAATTTGACGATGAAGAAAGGTCCCTCGCGCACGCTTCGGGTTATGAAAAACCAAGCCAAAAGGTGTTCCGGAGCGCAGCTATTCAACCAGCCATTTCACGCATTAATCGATCCAACAAGCGATCGACCTCTTGGGCCGTCTCAGGATCGATGCGCCAACGAATCGGATCGCGACGATGCTCATTCGGAAACAACCCGCGACGCCGCAAGACGTGTTTCTCGATGGCTAGAAAGCCATCCAAACCCGCTTGCATTTGCAATGCGACGATCGCGCACAGTGGCAAATGAATACGGTAGGCTGTCTCGTCGTCGCCCCGCTTCAGGGCTCTCCAAATGGCCACCATCGCATCCGCCATTTCCATGCCTGGCATCGTCCCTTCGACTCCGCGTCGCATGCTGTCGATCAAGTAGACTCCGCCTGATCCTTCAAAGATCTTGGCTTGACCCCGCGTCGCATCGCGCAGTGCCGAAATGCATGGCCCGTTGGGCGGCGCTTCCGGTTTGAAGACGATCTTCTCCGTGTCAAATTTGTCGAGCAAACGCAGATAAACACTATGGGGAATTGCTGCCCCCAAGTAACCTGACGCATCTTGGACAATGATGGGTATGTCAACTGACTCGGCTAACTTTGCAAAGTACTCAAATAGTCCTTCCGCATCTAAGGATTCATTCAGTGGAGGAGCCGCCATGACCGCATTGCAACCAGCCGCCACTGCATCCAGCGCAAGCTTTAACGACTCGGATTGATTCTCGGCCGTAACGGACATGAACACGGGTCCGCGACCGCTGGCAAATTCCACTAACTTGCGGGCGTATAGGCTGCGTTCCTGCTGAGAAAGCGTTCGCACCTCCGACACCATCCCTGTGCCAAAGCCGTTGATGCCAGCCGCAAAGGCCCAGTCGACTTCGCGTCGAAGCGTGCCCCAATCGATTTGCAGCTGGTCGTCGAAAGGTGTTTGAATAATTGGCAAAACGCCGGTTAATACTGTTTGTGCCATTGTGCTTTACCAATCCCCCACACTTCCGTCGCGGTAAAAGACTCGTTGCAGCAACTCTTGTTCGAAGGGATGCTTTTTCAATTCGGCTTCGTTGATTTCGATGCCCAGCCCCGGGCGCGTGTTGGGCTTTACGATCCGTCCCTGGGGTTCAACGGTGAACCCTTCCGAGACCACATCGCTTCGCCAAGGCACGTCGTTGTGGACACTCTCACAGATTATATAGCTGGGTGTGGCAAAGCCGAATTCGAGCGACGCAGCGGTACTGACAGGTCCCTGAGGATTATGTGGTGCTAGCGCCACACGATACGCTTCGGCCATCGCCGCAATCCGCCTCGCTTCCGAAAGTCCACCGCAGTGCGTTATATCGGGTTGCAGCACCGAGCAAGCGCGACGTTCTAGCAACTCGCGGAACGCATGCTGGGTCACCAGTCGTTCACCGGTTGCGATGGGCGTCTTTACAGCTCGCTGGACCTGCGCGATATCTTCAACAGACTCTGACCAACAGGGTTCTTCAAAAAAGTAGAGATCATACGGCTCGAGCGCCTTTGCAAACTGGATTCCCATACGTGGCGAAGGTCGTGCGTGGCAATCGACCATGATGTCGATGTTAGGACCAACTGCATCGCGCATCGCTTTCACGCATTGCTCCGCGTAGCGAATCGGAGCGCTCCCTTCGATAGGCATAGTCGAAGGAACCGCCATCGATTTGAAGGCGGTGAAGCCCTCAGCAACAGCTTGCGAAGCCAAATCACCGAAGCGTTTAGCATCCGTCACTTCGGTTTCGTAGAAATCCTCCATCTTGCCGCCACCCAGGTGACAATACAATCGAATCGAATCGCGAACTGGTCCGCCCCACAGTTGATGAACTGGAACGCCCAGCGATTTGCCGAGGATATCCCACAAGGCGATATCGATCCCACTGATTGCCGTGCCTCGAACGATTCCGTTTCCGTGCCAAAAGTGTTGGCGATACATCATCTGCCAAAGATGTTCGATACGTCGCGGGTCTTCACCGACTAGCAATGTTTGCAAGTCCTCCACAGCCCCGACTACGGCCCGCGTATGCCATTCCAACGTTGCTTCGCCCCAGCCCCATAAACCGGGTTGATCGGTCAGAACTTTTACGAAAATCCAATTCCGCATACGGGCGTTGCAAACATGAGTTTCGATCGCGGTGATTTTCATCGAGAGGTGTCGATTTCTTAAAGAGTTGGTGATTGTCGCACAATTGTCTCAATTGTCGCAGATATTAGTCGCACAATTGTCTCGATTGTTGCAGAAGTCAGTCGCACCATAATGCAAGTGCAAACGAAGGAGTTGTCGTTCACAGAATAGTCTCTCCGAGTCAACGAGTGTAACACGAGAGCCGCCGAAGTTGGACGGTATCAGTTGCGATCGAGTTAGGATGACTCAGTCGGTACAGGGGGATTGTTGAGTCAGTAGTAGCAGCGCATTGGATCGCGTCGGCTGATTCCAGCCGCATCACATTAATCGATTATTGGGTAGCGGAATGCGTCAAACATTTCGAGGACCAGCCGGCGGGATGTTGCGACTCGGCGAAGCGTAGGCTGCTAACAACCTCAGTCCTCGTCGCCATTCGTCACCGCGTCTCAAGTTAGTGAGAAACCGAACGATCCGCAGAGTAAATCT
>JANRMD010000197.1:0-3687 GCA_033761895.1 Pirellulaceae bacterium
GCCGGCCTGTTCGCCAGCTTCTACGAAGCGATGCCGCTGCCGGTGCTGTTCGGCACCGTCAGCCTGCTGCCGCTGGCGGCGGGCCTGGTCATGCTGGCGCTGTTCAAGCCGCTCACCCGGCTGATGGGCGGGGTGCGGTAGTGGAACAGCTTTGACATTCGCGACTATTGTTGCAGGGAAAGCGCGAAGCGAATGTCAAATCCCAAGCCCCACTATGCACATCCACAAAATCGAGCACTCCACTTCGCTCGGCAGATGGCGCTTGGGCCGGAATCCGCTTCGCATCATCCCTCAATTGAACACGACTGTGTCATATTCGTGTAACTCTGGAAGAAGGAATTGAACACCAGATGCCCGACAACCCCGTAATATGGTGCGCTCGAGCCTTCGCTAGCGCCAATAAGCAAATTCACATGAACTTCGTTCGGGCCTGGAAAATATCCCGCCTGCTGCTCAAACCAACTGAATGGTATCAAGTAGCTTGTGTTCGCTGACGTACTAACAACAACCTTTCCCCGCAACGCCCCTGTCCTCGCATCAGTTATGAATACATCATAATTGCGAGGATTCGCCGAGTAGTTATGAAGCACAATGCGACTTGGATAGTCAGACAATCTTGATGTATGAACATTAACTAGAACCTTATTAAGATCTGATAGTGACGAATCGTTGCACAGTGTCATGTTCTCGAAAAAACGGCTAACTGAACTCCAAATCACATGCTGATAAGCGACTGCATTATCGGGGCTAGATAAGTACAAGGACACCCCGGTATCCCCGGGAAAAAGAGATACTCTCGCTATATTCATGATCTCGCCAATTGAATATTGGGGAGACGCGCCAAACGGAACTGCAACTACAGCTGAGCCATATTGAAGTGCGCTCGGAAACCCTACAACACGGGCAGTCACCGTCGTGGTGTAGAGTTCAAAATTGTAAAATCGAATAAATGACGTATTTCCATCGCCACCAAGAAATATTGGCGCCACAACTGTGTAAAGAGAGCCAAGCACAGCTTTTTGTTTCTCTTGAGTGCGTAGGGTTTGGGTTGCCCCGTCAATATGGGCGCTGGAAGAATCCGGAGGCAGCGTGCCAATGACGAATGAATTCGGTATCGTGACGGCGTCCTGTGCTGCAACACATGTTCCATGAAGCAACGACCCCATCAGAACAGGAATGATCGCGAGGGAAAGTGTGTTGCGCATAGTGTCGCTCCTTTTCGAATCGAGAAAGAGGTTGGTGACTCAGAACTGTTTCATTGAACACAGCGGTGTCATGTCAGTAATTACGCCTACCCGCCCATTGTTCACGAGATGTTGCATGAAACCTGTGAAAGAGGTCTCGGCCTTGACGACATAATGAAACTGTCCAGTTCCCGGTATAATTCTTGGTGATGACTGGCTCTCAATCTGCGAAACAGAACCAATAAACTGCGCATTACCGGGGATAAGTGGCGTCAAGTATGTCCCAAGACGTTGGCCGTTGCGTGCATCGAAAATGCCAAGAGAGACGGCAGCCGAAGTTATAGATGTATTGTGAATAATAATCGTGCTTGGATAATCAACTTCCAACAGAGACGAATGAACATTGGTGAGAACTCTGGGCTCCGTTGAAACCTTCGCGTCACACGCCGTGAGGTTTGTTAGAGTCCCGTCAGATCGCTTCCATAACACGTGCTGAAAAAATCCATCGAAATTTGGCCGAATTGATAACGAAAAATAGCCTCTGGTACTAATGGCGCCGCCAACAGCCGCTCGTTCAACCGAGCCGATATCGATTTGTGTTGCGGCCCCAGGCAGGATTGTCGCGCTCTGCCAAATGGCCATCGGATTGCCAGTTTGGTAATCGGCGAGTGTGATTTCCACGCGGCCAGCGACGTTGGTTGGATTGTAGAATCTCAAGAAAGATTGAGATGTGGGTTGGGAGGAATCGAATACGGATGGGACTCGCAGTCCACTCACCCGAATCGGAGCCGGCGTTGCCTCATTGGTGTCGGTATCGGGAGTCCAAGTCATCCACTTGCGAACTAGAGACTCATTGAAATCCGTATACCAAGGACCTCCCGCAACGTCGTTTACGCCATCACCGTATGAAAGCAAACCTAGTAACTCACGGCGGCTAGTAACTTGGTTAATGATCCAGAACGGACTCCCGCTCTGCCCTCCAGAAGCATCAATTGCAAATTCAACGAGACTCAAATCATTTGCAGGAAACTGTACTCGCGATCGAAACGTTTCGTTTCCTGATCCGGACCAAAGTCCTTCGCTATAGAGGCCTCGAACTTCACCAGGGTAACCTGCGTTATGGCCTGGTTGGCCGACCGCATCAAAGACCACAGGCATGAATGTGGATGTGTGCGTAAACGGCTGGGCAAACTGAATTGCGCCCAAATCAAACTCGTAATCCGGGATAGGATGGCTTTCCGGTCCCGATTTTTCACCCCAACCTACTGTTGTCAGAACCCAACGTGCGGTCGTATTTGATCCAAAAGGCCGTAGTGTTGGGGAGAATGAGGTAACCTCATTTTGTGCCGGCGAAAACGATACACGCTCAACAAAACCACCCTCATTATTGTTGTGAATACAATGTCCGGCCGTTAGAACCACAAATCTACTGACAAGAACCCCACTGCAGCGGAAGCTCTTACCCGTAGGATAGGTCATCGCAACATAACCTATCGTGTTGAATGGAAATGTGGCGCTTTGCGTAGTGGAAACCCTGATTCGATCTTCAACGCCGATAATCTGCGCCCGCTCACGGTAACTTTCGCCCGAGCGCTGGTGAATGTAGGGTGGTGGTAAACCACCTGTTCCTTCGACAGCTAGGCCGTCGACGCGGCGGCGAATTTCGCCCTTGCCATCTCCACCAAGACCTTTGCGGCGTTCGCGGGGCTGAGAAGGAGTATTCCAAATGGGGCGCGGCAATGGCATGGGAACAGCGTCCCGAAATTTCGAGTCGGCATTGGGATCCGTAGAACTAGGTTTTTCTGCCGTTGGCGCGTTATTGGCCGGAGCCCCAATCGCTAGGCTTTCGATCACAAAATCCTTGGCTGCGTCAGACGAAAGCTCGCGCTGCACTGGCAGCAGAAGCACTATACATACAAGGCGAGGCGGCGTTTCTTGCGAGGAGTATTCCTGCCATTCATTGTATTGGTCATTAATCACTTGTCCGATATGTCGAACACTCAATTGATTTTGGTTTTCCCGAACGCTCTCACATGCGTATGCATTCAAATCGATATCGATCGACTGACTACGCACGCTTGAAGTGCTGATCAACAAACCAAAGGTCATGACAAGATTTGAAAGGCATTTCATTGCGTGTCACGTGCGCTTGCGAGAAGCCACCACCTCAACACTTTTACATTATTTGCTTACCCACCAGGATAGTTTGATTAGAATCAAGAATTCAAGCCATAATTGAGATGGAACGCCGGCCCCAGGACCCGCTTACGTGCAAGGAGCTGACCTGGACGCCCTCGGGCGCCAGGTCCTTGGGCAACCGAGTCGCCCCTCAGCAGGGATGCGCCAGGCTAAAGGCCAGAATCGCCACTTCGACCGCCGCCGGCTTCTGGGTGGTGGCGATGGCCGCGCTGGAAGCCGGCGAGACCGGCAAGGTCGGCCCGTGGTGGCTGGCGGCGGTCTATCTCATCCACACCTGGGCCGAACTGTGCCTCAGCCCGGTCGG
>JANRMD010000198.1:0-12730 GCA_033761895.1 Pirellulaceae bacterium
TATTTGGCTTCCATGTGTCTCCGCTCAGCAGATAAACGGGATGGGGGCTTGCGATGAAGTCGCACAATTCGTAGTCCACGCATCCACGATCAATTATCGCAACAAGACCACGAGGCCAATTTACCAATGGTTCTTCCATCGCGCGCTCTTCAGAAACGCACGTCAAATAGAACCCAACCAAGTCGTCTCCGGTCGGAACCAAGCCGTTTGTTGGAATTCGCGAGAATCCATAGTACGGCCCCCAGCTGCCATTTCCGATTTCGGTGTACAGTCGTCGCATAAGCGGCGGAAAGCAAAATCCAAGGCGATGTTCGGCATCAGCGACATCCTTTTGCGTCGCGGTTGGTCCAATGCTGCATTGTGGGCTAACCCACGCAGCCGAATCCAAAAACTGAAGTGGATCCGAAACTCTATCTTTGATGCGATTCAAAAGTGCTTCCAAATCTACCCCCTGTTGGCGAACAAGTTGCATTAGCGGGCTGGCGCGAGACGCGTTGACTCTAAAACCGACCCGACCATCGGCTCCTTCGCATCGGATTGTTACTTGCTGGTTTTCGGTGTAGGGATTTCGTCGCGGTTGTATGCTTCCCACAGGCAACTGAGGAAGCTGGCTGCTTTGAAGCGATCCGGATGACGTATTGCTTGGCTTTTCATAACCCGAAGCGTTAGCGAGGGATCTTTCTGTTCAGTCATGCCGACCCCGTAACTCGGTCCCTCGCTAACGCATCGGGTTGTGAAAGCCCGAAACGTGCAACCGCAGTCCGCTGGTTTGCTGGACTACGCCTAGTTCAGTCGATTGTGTTGTTGCTCGACTTGGTGCCTGAAGCGTTTGAGGCTCTCGGCGTGAGCTTGAACTTCGGCATCAAGCAGCTCCATCGGCGATTTACGCAGTAGGGTAGGCCGCCAATCATCAGGCAAATTACCAGTGGGAGTTGATGGTACGGCACAAAACACACGGGTTGCCGGCAATGCAAATAGCAGTTGTGCCGCGATAAGAATCTCAAACACCACTGAAACACATTCCTCAATTGTGCTGAGGCGCTATCGTCATCTTGAAGTGCACGGCTTCCGGATCGTCACAAAAATCCGTGTCTATATAGAGGTATGTGTCCATGACTGTCAATTGCCATCGCGTAACTCAAGATCGTTTCGAGACTCGGATTGATTAAGATGAAGCAAATCGCGGGTCGACTTCAGGACCTAGCGGACATTGAAGCGCTAGAACGGATTAAATGAAAGTACTCCCAAACGCCACTCAAGAGAATAGCCCAGCGGCCCACACATCCCAGCTCTTAGCCAGCGAGCGTAAAGATCTTTCGCGAGGGATGGGTATCGACATGTCACCTGAGGCTGTAGCCCGCAGGTTTGATTTGGTCGATGAACTAAGGGAGTTGGCAGAAGAACTCGCCAATGCTAAGCGTCTAGGGCCAGTGAACTGCGACCCAACGACTCTATAAGACTGGAAGGACGGCACAAATGCTCCCGTCCTGTACCCCAAAATCGAATTGTGCTGAAGCACTAGCGACGTGAAAAAAGAAAGCGTCAGGCCAGCACATGCCAACCTGACGCTTCGTTGCAGATAGTTTCTTTCGGCCACGTTTGGCGTCATTCCAAGCTCTCATTTAGATCGCTTGGAAATCTTCCATGTGGCGAGCGAGTCGCTTACGAGCGACGTGCAGCCGACGCTTGATCGTTCCGATCGGCGCGTTGAACTGCTCAGCCATCTCGATCAGCGATTGACCGCTGATGTAGAAAGCTTCCAACGTCTGACGATCAACTTCGCCGAGCTTATCCAAGCCGCAACGAACCTGATCACGCTCCTCGCTCTCTAAAACTCCGTCGAGCGGAGTTTCAGTTGAGGTGCAGATCGCGTCCAACGTCTCGTTCTCGATCGCAACCGCAGTCCGATGACGAGTCATCCGGTTGATGGCCATCCGACGAACGATTTGGCGCAACCAACCTCCGAATGCCTCTGGAACTCGTAACTGATCCAGACGATCGAAAGCGTGGATGAATACATCCTGAACCAGCTCTTCGGCCTCGTCCCAGTTACCGAGTTGGCGGTAAGCCAGGGCGACAGCGGAACCGTGGTAGCGCTCGTAGAGCGCACTTTGGGCTTCGCGGTCTTGAAGCTGTGCAGCCTCAACCAACCGTGCAACGGTGATGAAAGTTTCATTGATAGATTCGGTAACCATGACGAGTCTCTCTAGTTTGTGAGAGAACTCCATCCTTGTCGTAGGCCGGTTCTTCCACCGGCGGAACACGACACGGAGAGTGCTCTCAGGTCGATTTCGGTTTGTGCTTTGAAAGGGAGATCAGTGGTTCCGACGTGTTGAACTTGAAAGCGTCTGAGACCTAATAAGGCAGACGATTTTGAAGTTCACGTTGGAAAGATGCCTGCGGAGGTTCCGCTGGTCACCATTCACTTTCAATCTCTTTCAGGTCCGGTAGCTCAGTGCTTACTAGCTCAGCGCTTGTTAGCTCTGCAGCAGCCGGTTTTCCAGGCGCGAGGAATTACCCTCGCCAACTAGCTCTGGCCTGCGACAACCTTGGGGCTGGACAGACGGATTGAGCGGATATGTCATAAGCCAGTGCAAACGCGGGCTGTTGCAGTGCGGGGCGTTTGTTACCCGGCTGCGAACTGCCTAGGAGTAACTCCCTGAGCGTTGTTCCTGGTTGACCTTGCTCAATCCGATACCCCATATGTTCACTCATACTGGTGAGGTGGAATGAGCGTGTCGCGATACCATTTGCTGCCAACACATCAATCACGCGGGTGACCACTGATGCGAACAGATTGGAAATCGTGAAATTACGCATTACATTCCTCCCTCACGCCTTTTGGACGTGAACTGAGAGAGACTCGGAAACATGAAATTTGGGCCACAATTAGCCCGCTCGGTTACTTTACTTGGAGGTGAGTGCAGCCCTCTGTTGACTGAACTTGGGGCCGTAACCCGCACAAACCTCATCCGGACCGGACTGTACAAAAATACTGTATCGACTCGGGCAAAGCAATAAAACCGCTCTTTTCGCCCTGTTTAAACAGCTTCTCCCCACCGGACACTTGCTTAGACAACGGATTTTTCCGTTGGTTCGCGAAAAAAACTAAAAAATTACAAAACTTTTGACACAGCATCTGGAGCACGATTATGTTGAAACCACTATCAATCGCACTCGGCCTATTGCTACTGGCCGGTTGTGACATGGTCACCATCGACAAACCGATTGGCGCCGCGTTTTCGGATAAGGAAAAAGCGTCGCTGCTGGGCAGTTGGGTGACTGAGGAGGGCTATGTTTCTGAGATCGCCAAAACCAAACAAGGCGATTTGGTTATGGGGTCGCTGGAGTGGGATGAAAAAGAAGGCAAATTCAAAGCCGAATCGGCGGACATTGCTTTGACCACAATCGGTCAACACAAATACATCTTCCTCAAGGATCCCGATGGCACCTACGCCTTTTGCCGCTTCGTTCGCAAAGATGACTCGCACGTCGAACTGACTTTACCTGACTTCAAAGCGTTTCGAAAAATTGTCGAAGAGTCCCTGGTGGCGACCAAGGACAAGCCCTCCGACGCTTTTGGTAGCGTTGTCGATGAAAACTCGAACGTGGCTGTCAGGCTATCCTCGGATTCCAAGGCACTGTTAGAGTTTTTCGAATCGCCCAAAATTGATGCTTGCTTTGAGGCCAAGGCGATCCTGAAATACAAACGAATCCGCAAATGACAGCAGCGCGATTGTTTGAATTTCTTTTCCGTCGAGCGTTTCGTCAGAAACCTTATGAACCGCAAAATCACGCCTGCCGTATCCGCTTTCTAGTGCTCTGTCCAGATTAGATTTTTGGGTTTGGTCGTAGCCTCCGCTGCCAAGCGGTGGTTAGGCAAACGCATGGCAAACGCATGGTGTCCCCGTTTGGCAACGGTGGCTACACCTTGGACATGCCAACCATAGTGAACCCCAAAATATAAGTTGGACGGAGCACTAATGCCCCCAAAATGTCGTGGTTCCGACGCTTGCTCCTACTTGCGTGCACATTTGGTACTAGGTTTGCACATATAGTAACAACGCTCGAGGTGCCTGCCATCTTGGTGTTCAAACCGTATTGAGTATTTGGAGAATCGAATGTTTGGCTTCGGCTTTGACTTTATGTACTTGCTGTTCATTGCACCAGCGCTCTTGTTGGCCATGCTGGCTCAGTGGATGGTGCGCTCCGCTTACGAACAGATGAGCCAAGTGCGGGCCTCGATGAGTGGCTACGAAGCAGCTAGGCGCATATTGGACGCTGGCGGGTTGCACAACGTCGATATCGAGCAGATTCCTGGACAACTGTCTGACCACTACGATCCCGGGGCCAAGGTCCTACGTCTGAGCCCCGAGGTGTTTTCCGGTCACTCGATGGCCTCTGTCGGCATCGCCGCTCACGAAGCCGGGCATGCCCTGCAAGACGCGCGTGGTTACGCTCCGCTCAAGATTCGAAATCTGGCTGTACCAGCCGCGAATTTCGGCAGCAGCTTTGGCACCATCCTGCTAATGATCGGCATGGTCATGGTTTTTGGACAAATGGCGTTTCTGGGCAAATGGGTGTTCTTGGCCGGTATCGTTGCCTTCGGTGCCACAGTTGCCTTCCAATTGGTGAACTTGCCCGTTGAATTCGACGCTAGCTCGCGAGCCAAAGTCGAACTGATCAACCTCGGCATTATCAGCGGTCCCGAGTTGCCTTACGTCAGCAAAGTTCTCAACGCAGCTGCGTTAACTTATGTCGCAGCAACCTTACAAGCCGTGCTGACCCTGGCCTACTACATCTTCCGCTTCATGCAAGCCACCAGTCGCGAGCGCTAACGTTAATCTGCATTTAGGTAGCGGAATGCGTCAAGCATTTCGGGGGTCTCTCGTAGCGGAATGCGTCAAGCATTTCGAGGACCAGCCAGCCGGGATGTTGCGACTCGGCGAACCGTAGGCTGCTAACAACCTCAGCCCTCGTCGCCATTCGCCACCGCGTCTGAAGTTAGTGAGAAACCGAACGATCCGCAGAGTAAATCTGCGGGATTAACCGATGGGCGTTAGCCCCGGTTTTTGCTCTGGTAACCGCCGCTAACCCTTCAAGCATTCGAAAGTACTGCGGTGGCCCTCGAAATGCTTGACGGCTTCCGCTACCCAATGATCGACAAGCCCTCAAGCATTTCGGGGGGCTTTCGTAGCGGAATGCGTCAAGCATTTCGAGAGTATTGCGGCGGCACTCGAAAGCCTCGACGGCTTCGGCTACCCAGTAATCGACAAGCCCGCGCGAATACTGCGGGTAGCACTAGCTTGTTGGTTCAATTCTCGCTGTTCCATTGGACTGCAAGGTCACCGGCGGTGGGCAGACGACGCCGCAACTGACGATGTACTGAACTGCTTGATCGATGGTCATATCGAGATCAATCAACTCGCTTTTGCGGCAGTTAACGCTAAAGCCTGCCATCGGCATGGGCGAAGTTGGCAGAAACAGGGCGGAGATTTCTTCGCCGGTGGCTCGTTCAAGCGTCGGCATCGATTCGCTGGTAACGAATGCCAGCACCCAGATACCAGGCCGCGGATACTCGACGGCTACAACTCGCGTGAAGCCGATGTCCCGTTCGGTCAGCACAAAGTCGGTCATCTGCTTTACTGACGAATAGAGATTGCGAACCACGGGCAACGACGTGATCGCTCGTTCAAAGATATTGACAAACATGCGGCCTACACCCGCGGCAAGAAAACGCCCCACAAAAAACAGAGTGCTGAACAAGACCAGCAACAGCAGCGGGAACGTAATCCAGCGGGGCATGAACACCATCCGCACATAGGCATGGTAGTAAGCGATCGAAGTCTTCGGTTCCGGCATGTCGCTGGGCAAGTAGTCGATGTTGTTGTTCACATATACCAGCACCGATTCGGGGATGAAGCGACGATGCGAAGGTGGTTGCACATAATTCTTGCCCGCGTACTTAAAGCCCAGCGCAGGGTTGTCGGCCGCGACCAATTCAGCGCCTTCGGGTGGTGCTTCGAGAATGTCTTGAGCCGCCCAGACCAACAGGGTTCGCCCCGCTATTTCGAGCGGTCGGAGCACATAGTCTTCGACTGCGGTGGCGATCCAAATCAGGAGCAGCAGCGTGATCAGCGGCGGAGCAATGATCGCGCAGCCCCGCAAAATGGCTCGACGCAGCGGTGACGGAGTTGGACGCACGGTTGAAGGAGTTTCCACGTTGGTTTTCATGATTTTTCAAATGAGCGAGATGGATAAGTACTCGACGCAGCATACGCGAAAACACGGGCTTCCCGCCAGCGGGCTCACATTCGCTCTAGCAGCCTGCTGAAAAAGTTGATTTGCACAATAATGAGGTGGCTTAGTAACCCAATGCGTCAGTTTAGAAGTCGCGATTTTCGGGCTTTCGCAACCCGAAGCGTTAGCGAGGGACCGAGTTACGACGTTGACTTGACGATGCAGAAGGTCCCTCGCTTACGCTTCGGGTTGCGAAAAATCAAGCAAAACGACGTGTGTGGCTCGAACTCAATCACTTCGGTACACTGGCCGATGAGACTAACACTTAACCTCGTGAGAGCACCATGCAACGTGACATCCTGTTTTTGCTGAAAGAGAATTTCGAAGATGGCCCTGGCCAGCCTTACTATTGTCCGCAATGCGCAGAGATCAATGGCGTGCTTGCTTATTTCCCGGAACTCAGACATCGGTTAGATGTTCGCTACGTCGACTTCCCCAGACCACGCCAGGCCATCATCGAGTTGATTGGCGAAGCGAGCCAAGGTTGCCCCGTTTTGGTGCTCGGAGAAAAACCGGAAGCCGAGCTTATGGAACTAACAAGTGGCAACCTTAACGGGCGGTACTTTATTTCTGGTCCGGGTGAGATCGCTCGCTATTGGGCTCGTGTCCATAACATTTCGCGACCGCACTAGTGGAGCGTCAAACTTAATTATTAGGATTAGCCGCAGTGCGCTAGCACCGGTTCCTGCGGCGAAAACCGGATGCTAGCGCGTTCCGGCTGATATTTGCAAACCCCAAATTTAGCTGTGAAAATCCACTTGCTGTGTTGTTTATCTGTAGCGGGTTTTAAACCTAGGTTGTTGCATGAAACTTCGTCCACTGACGGTAGTGCTGAGTTGCGAGCATGGAGGCAATAAAGTACCTGCTGAGTATCGGCAGCTGTTCGCGCTGCATCACGACCTGCTGCAGACGCATCGCGGTTGGGATCCTGGTACAAAGCAATTGGGAGAACGCTGGCAACGGGAGCTCAACTGCGATCTGCATGTGGCCACAGTAACTCGCTTGCTGGTGGACCTCAATCGCAGCCCCAATCATCGCAGCGTGTTTTCGGAAGTCACTCGCGATCTGCCGACTGAAGAGAAGCAATCGTTGCTGGCCACCTATCACACTCCGCATCGCCAGCGGGTGATCGATTCCGTTAAGAAAGCCGTCGATTCAGGGCGTCGAGTTCTGCATATCGGCGTGCACAGTTTTACACCCGAGTTAAATGGCGAAGTTCGCAATGCAGATGTGAGCTTCCTGTACGATCCGGCTAGCCAGTGGGAATCGGAGCTGAGTCATGGCTGGCGCGAGGCACTGCGAACTTCGAAGCTAAAGCCGCGAGTGCGGTTGAACTATCCTTATCGCGGTAACTCCGACGGACTGACAACGACACTGCGCAAGCTTGTACCTTCAGGCACTTATGCAGGCATCGAGATCGAAGTCAATCAAGCGATACCGCTGGCTGGTGGCTCGCAATGGCGTGATTACCAAGCGGCTTGTATCGCTTCGCTTACTAGTGTTTTGGGTGAATAAAGAAGCAGTGCTGCTCACAGGCTGGAAGCCTATGCTACTTCACAGCCGCTCAACGAGCCGGACCTTGAGTTCGGTTTCGCCGCGGCCTCTAAGGACCGATAAGTTTACGTACTCTCCAATTTTGTGTTTCTCTAGGAGTGTCAAAAGATCGTCGGGCGTACGGACCTTTTGATTGTTCACCGCAGTGATGATGTCACCCAAGATGATTCGTCCGTAACGATCTTGCATGGTCGGCCGCAAGCCAGCCTCCTCGGCAGAGCTTTGAGGTTCAACACCGATCACTAAGACGCCACCCACATCGAACTGATCACCGCGAGCGATGGTGATGCCGAGTGTTGGCTGAATCAGTCGACCATGTTGAATCAACTCGGGAACATAACGGCGGACAATGTCGACTGGAATCGCGAATCCAATACCCGCATAAGCACCCGATGGACTATAGATGGCGGTGGTGATGCCGATCAATCGACCAGCGCTATCGAGCAGCGGTCCGCCACTGTTGCCCGGGTTGATGGCCGCATCGGTTTGAATCACATCATAGATCTTGCGACCTGTCACGGAATCGATTTCGCGACCGAGCGCGCTAATCACACCCGTGGTCAACGTTTGGTCTAGACCGAATGGATTGCCGATCGCAAACGATTTCTGGCCCACTTGAATATCGGCTGAGGTACCGATGGTCACTGGTTTTAGTTGATCCAGCGGCGCGTCGACTTTCAGCACCGCGATGTCTTTGTCCGGTGCAACTCCAATGACCTTCGCCGTCCACGACGATCGATCGGCGAGCGAGACGGTTGTAGTGTCTGCGTCCTTGATCACATGATAGTTGGTGACGATGTGGCCTTGGTTGTCCCAGATGAATCCTGATCCAGTGCCTCTGGGAACCTCTTGGACATTGCGAGAGAAGCGGCTGCGTTCGAGTGAATTGGTAGTGATGTGCACAACCATCGGCGAGACTCGAGAAAACAGCTCAATGGTCGACTTTTCATCTTCAGCCAAATCGCCGCGAGGCTGCACGAGGGGGGTAGCGTCCCGAACAGCGCGACTGCGAAATAGAAATAGCTGCGCTACCTGGGCGAGGACCAGTCCCAGCAAACAAAGCGACATCACGCGCGGCGAAAGCCACGGCCGTTGGTTAGGGTCAAGCGAATCATACATGGAGAGAGTGCGTTTCAAAAGTCAGCCGATTTCGGTCAAGCTGCGCTAAGCGCCCATGCTCTGATTGTCGTTAGCCGGCCCACGTTTGCAATTGGGGTATCGGAAGCCGTCAAAGGCTTGTTAATTGTTGGGTAGTGGAAGCCTTAAGCCTTTCGAGGGCCGCCGCAGTACTCTCGAAATGCTTGAGGGCTCGTTGATTATTACTCCACGGGGAGTGTGAGCCGACGGCGCTAGCCGCGGGTGAACGAAGGAGCAATCGTTCATCACCTTTAAACTTGCCAATGCAGAGAAAGCACCAGTTCAACTTGCATTGGAACGAGCCCAATCCATGCACGCTCCAAACTTCGAGACCCGCGGCTAGCGCCCTAGCGCCGTCGGCTCACTAAGAAAACAGACCGCTAGAGCCGAAGGCTCACAAAATCAACAAGCCCTTGACGCATTCCGCTACGGGCTTTCCGAGGCATTCCGCTACCATTCGTCGGCGTGGCCAGCATCGCTGGCCGTGTATGCCCAGCCACCGATGGCAGCGGCTAGCACTAGAGCCAAGACAATGGTCAGACCAATGGCTAACCGCTTCGATTTTTGCTGCGAAGTGCGTGCAACAAGCGCGACGATTGCGGGGCTGAGCATCGCGAGAAAGTACAACGTCCGAGGCAGATCGAGGTAACTCTGAAGGTTCGCATGCTGGACGAATCCTGACATCGCAAACAGCGTGGGCGCGATCATGATTGGCAGTGTACGGCGTCCGGTCAATCGCCAGTCGATCAAGCTGCATAAACCGAGTACTGTGGCGATAGCGATCATCGGTTCCGTCACTTTCATCATGGACAGCGAATTCAAAAAAGCGCTGGCAATTAGCAGAGGAATCGTTGCCAGCCCCACCGCGGAGGCGACTGCAGGCTGGCAACCTGCGATGCCCCACCAGCTAAAGCTGACCGCGAGAGTTATCACTGCGCACCACTGATATCGCTGATCCAATACCGAGTCCCAGCCTCCGCCAGTAGGAAAAATCAACCAAGCTGCGCAAGCAACAATTGCCGCGAGTGCAGCCCCTTGGAACAACTCAAGCGTGAAACGCTGTGGATTCAATCGAACTGAGGCGGAGGCGTTTTCGGTTGCGGGTGAACTCGCAGGTGTACGAACGGGTTTCGATCGAACCAGGTCGATGACGACGGCTACCGCCGTAACGAGCATTGCCGCCACTGGGACTTTTTGCCAAGCATCTTCGGGCCACCAGGCGAATCCAATGCGAAGTGCAAACGCGGCCCAAATCGCAAGACCGCTGCAAACGGCGAGTGCAAGGTGTACGAGCCGCAGCGTAGATTTATGCAGGACCAACAAGCAAACGAGCAGCACCATCGCAGCGGGCACGATCACGTTTGCGAATAAGACTTCTAGTTCAAACACGAGGTTGTTTCAGTTGCTGAAGAGCGATTCGCAAAATGCCGACACAGGTAGGAGCATGGGTAATGATACCGTCAAGCACAGCCTGAATGCCCTCTTCCAGCGGCATTATTACGTGCTCGATAAGCTCCGTTCCTTCAGGATTGGTTTCGTTGAAGGCAAGATCCTCTGCCAAGTAGATTTCAACTGGCGAGAGTATGGCGGCTGTGAATGGATCAACGCTGCCCAGTCGCGTCCAACGCTTGGCGGCGATGCCAAGTTCTTCGGCGAGTTCACGAACGGCAGCGACGGCTGGCAATTCATCGTCTTCGATACCGCCACTGACCCCCTCGATTGTTACACGGCCGACGGCATAGTGGAATTCTTTGGTCAGGTGCAGGTTACCGTCCGCGTCGATAGCGATTACACATACGCCCCGCTTGAGGTGTACGGTTGCATACGTCCCGGGTTTTCCGTCCGGCCGCTGGACTTGATCTCGAAACAACTGAATCCAAGGATCGCAATACATTTCCTCCGATTTGAGGATTTTCCAGGGTCCGTGTTCACGCATCAATCATTCCAAATTTGGGCGGCAAGCCAGGATGGGTAGGCTGGGACCATTTGTCCCCTCCATGATTTGCTTATTCAACTTTTGGCATAGAAAATTAGGTTTCGACAACTGGGAGCGGTTAGGCGAAGTTCTTCGCCAAAAACCGTTGTGACGCCAGGAATTTGCATCGAACCACTCGTTTCCCATTCAAAGCAGGGTGCCTCGCCTGGGGGTGGTAGTTAAGATAGCAGGAAGTCTAGCGACAAACTTTGCTGCACTGCCAATTTACATTCCTGCCTTCCGCGTGACAATTAGCTCGCCCCCCATCAACCACCTTGAACATTCCAAATAAACTCATGAGTGATCCTTTCGGCAAGTCAGCGATGGAGAATCGATACGACATCGATTTCTCGGTCCCCATGACTCACCGCCTGCGATTCACCAAAGACTGTTTTGGCGACGATTTTTCCGTAGTTGCCGAGCTATTCGAGCACAGCGGAACTAGCCCAGCGCGAGCCCAAGTTTGGATCGATGAAGGACTGTGCAATTGGGATGCGAGTTTGGCAAGCCGAATCGAAGCCCAGTTAAGCGACCCGAGCTGCGGTGTTGAATTGGTCTCAAACGTTGAGCAGTTGCCAGGTGGTGAAGCGGTCAAAAACGACCCTGCTATCGTGAACCACTTGTTGGAGTCGTTCAATCGAGCCAATCTGGATCGCCGCAGCTACGTGTTGGTCGTCGGTGGCGGAGCCATCTTGGATACCGTAGGCTACGCCGCCGCCATCGCGCACCGTGGGATTCGTTTGATTCGAGTTCCAACCACAACTTTGGCCCAGGCCGATTCGGGAGTGGGTGTCAAGAACGCGGTCAACTGGTTCAACAAGAAGAATTGGAAAGGCACTTTCGCTACCCCTTGGGCAGTGGTAAATGACGAGCGTTTGCTCGAGGGGCTGAGCAACCGGGATTTTCGATGCGGTTTCTCCGAAGCGGTGAAAGTCTCGCTGTTGAAGAGCCCTGAATTTTTTCAGTTCCTTACCGGTGCTGCCGAAGCCATTGCTGCGCGTGAACAACCACAAACGTCGCTGGCGATTCGCGAGTCGGTGCTGCTGCACTTGTGGCACATCACGCGTGGTGGGGATCCTTTTGAATTGCAGCAAGCTCGACCGCTCGACTTTGGCCACTGGTCAGCACACAAACTAGAAGCGATCACCCAGTATCGACTGCGACACGGCGAGGCGGTCGCGATCGGCGTGGCAGTCGATACGGTTTATTCTCACTTGCAGCTGAATCTGCCTCGATCCGTAGCGGACGCGACGCTGAAAACGCTGCTCGGCTTGCAGCTACCCATTTGGGACTCGGCGCTGAATGAGTCGGTGATTTTTGATGGGCTCGAAGAGTTTCGTCAACATCTCGGTGGCGAACTGACCATTACGCTGCTCAAGCAAGTTGGCCAGCCCGTGGACGTGCATACAATTGACCGCGGCGCGATGCGCGAAGCTATGGCTTACGTCGCCGAGAATGCAACGTCGGCAGTTGGCTAGTAAAGTGCTGAAACGCAACCTGACGCATGCCAGTCAAGCACAAGCAGAGTCGGGAGAATGGTCACCCCTTCGCCCCTGTACTCAGGGGAGAAGGGGGAGGGGGATGAGGGGCCGAGTTCTTGGTCGATTAAGTGATTAATGCGAACCCTACGCGCTTTCCCATGGGAGAGCGCCGCTCGAATTGTCTTGAGATCCATGTAGCGAGGGCGAGGCTCAGCGTGGAACTTCACGGCCTTCTGCAGCAAGCGATGCCATCCATTGGATTCACACAAGGCGGCTGGAACAA
>JANRMD010000199.1:0-2399 GCA_033761895.1 Pirellulaceae bacterium
GTAGTGAACGTATCTTTTAGTAGGATCGGTGTAACTTTTTCGAACTTCGCGGATCATTCCCTTATAATGCTGGTTTGCCAGAGCGAATTTGTGCAAAGGAGTGAATGTGAAACAACTATTGGCTCAGCCTTCAAAACGAGCACTCGTATGGGCCACCCGTGGTGGATTACGCACCGTCCAAACGCTGATGGCGACACTAGTCTGCTTTGCGAGTCCTCCCATTGCCTCCGCACAAACGAATCGTCAGCTGCCTAGAGATGTTCAGCAAACTCGCCCAGCAGATGCGGTTCATTTCGCCAAAAGCTCGGACTGTGCACTTTGTCATTCGTTCTCAAGTGCAGCTTCGGCGATGCGAGATGGCAAGAATCGCAATGTTGCTCCTTTTGATCTTTGGTCTGGTTCGATGATGGCGAACTCTGCCGTAGACCCCTATTGGAAAGCCGAAGTGTCGGCAGAGGTCGCGGCAACTCCATCCCAGAAACCGCATATCGAGGAGGTTTGCAGCCGATGTCACGCGCCCATGGCAGCCCCAATTACCACAAGTCCCAACGGTGAAGTACTTGCCTTTTTGCGCGATGACCATGCGAAAGCTGCTCTCAGTAAGGATGGAGTCTCGTGCACTGTTTGTCATCAAATCAGTAGTGAAAATCTCGGCAGCGACGCATCGTTTACAGGCGGTTTTCAATTCAACAAGAATAGCGAGATCTATGGCCCGCACGCCAGTCCAGTCACGATGCCTATGCAACGCCATGTTGGTTTTACTCCCACCAAAGCGGACCACATCTTAAGCTCCGCAATGTGCGCTACGTGCCATACGGTCATTACGGAAAGTTTTGACAAGCAAGGCACGCCCACGCACGCGTATCTTCATGAACAGGTGCCATATCTCGAGTGGCGCAACTCGAGCTTCAACGACGAAGTCGATTCGAATAAAGCTACGGCTAGAAGTTGCCAGAGCTGCCATGTGCCCCAGACCGATATCGATGGCAATGCGATCTCCGCCAAACTGGCCCACAACCCTGGAGGCCGCGATTTCCCGTTCCTGAATCCACGCGAACCCTATGGTCGTCATACCTTCGCTGGTGGCAACGTCTTCATGACGCAGTTGCTGCGTGACAATCGTCGGTTGCTGAAGATCTCTACGCCACCAGAAGCCTTCGATCGCGTGATTGCGGATTCACGGACGATGCTGCAACGCGACACAGCCAAACTAACTATCGTTCAATATCAAACTGAATCGTCCGTCAGCACAATCTCCGTCAAGGTTGAGAACCTATCTGGACACAAATTCCCAACGGCTTACCCTTCACGCCGCGCATGGCTCGAATTCGTCGTTCGCGACAATCGAGGGGAAATCGTCTTCGAGTCTGGACGCGTCAACAAAGCCGGCCAGATTTGTGATGGACAAGGTCGCCCTATTGCCTCGGAATTGGCTGGTGGCCCAACCCAACCTCACTTCGATGCAATCTCAAACGCGCAGCAGGTGCAGATTTTTGAGACCTTCATGCAGGATAGTGATGGCAATCTCACGTTTGCTCTGCTGAGAGGAAGCCAATTCAAGAAAGACAATCGTCTGCTCCCTCAAGGATGGAGTAATCAACATGCACACGCCGTAGCTACGCAGCCGATTGGGATCGAAAACGATGCCGACTTCTTAGCTGGTACTGATACGATTGACTACGCACTGTCATTGCCAAGTGGTCGGTACAAGATCGAGGTGCGTTTGCTTTTTCAATCGCTGTCGAGTCGCTACGTTGCCGAGTTACTAAAAGTCGATACGCCGGAAGTGAAGTCCTTCGAAAGCTTCTATAAGAAAGCGAATCTGGCTCCCGAAGTTATCGCAACTCAAACCTTAACTTGGAGCATACCGTAACTCTTCCATGAGCCAACCAACCATTTCAAGTAAGCTTGCTCGAGTATTGGGCACCCTCAAGTACCCGATAGTCCTGGCGATTATCGCGGGCGTCGTCTGGTACATTCGCAGTCAACCGATCCCTGTCGTCAGTCATACCGTTAGCACAGGCCCCGTCATCCGCAGCGTGATGGGGACCGGAACGCTCGAAGCACGTATTCGAACGACAATCAGTCCAAAGATCCAAGGTCGTATCGCAGAAGTGCTTGTCGATCAAGGCTCAGTAGTCAAAGCTGGACAACTGCTCGTCAGGTTGGACGATGAAGACTTGGCCCAACAAGTGCGGATGGCGTCGGCGGGTATCGGTTCTTCCGAGGCAACGCTAGGTCGCTTTCGTGCTGAAATCGCTCAGGCCAAATCAACTTTCGCCAAGACGGAAGCGGATATTGGTCGAACGCAAAAGCTGATCAATGCCAACTCGATTAGCCAATCCGAGTTTGACCAAACTCAAGAAGCATTTGAGCTCGCCAAGTCGGGACTGCTGAAG
>JANRMD010000200.1:0-20970 GCA_033761895.1 Pirellulaceae bacterium
ACTAGCGATCGTGCGTCGAACGCTATCAAAAGAACTCCCAAAAGGTGGCTGGCACCAACCAAGCTCCAAGAAGTGGCTGGCACCAACCAAGCTCCCTTGTGCGGAGCCGGAAGAATGGTCACCCCTTCGCCCCTGTACTCAGGGGCGAAGGGGCCGGGGGTTGAGGGGCCGAGTTCTTGGTCGAATTGAGTGATTAATGAATCCGACGCGCTGTCCCACGGGAGAGCGTTGCTCGAATTGTCTTGAGATCCATGTGGCGAGGGCGAGGCTCAGCGTGGAACTTCACGCGCTTCCGCAGCAAGCAATACCACCCATTAGATTCACACAATGCGGCTGGAACAAAGACTCTAGTCATGCGAACTGCGCAACGCCCCTCAACCCCCAACCCCTTCTCCCCCGAGTACAGGGGCGAAGGGGTGACCCTACTTTATGCACCCTTACCGAATCCTACCTGAAGCTGGTGTGCCCTTCAGCGAATAAAAGCAACTGTATCGTTGCTCCGCGAGCATACACCAAAGGGGTCAGGCCCATCTGCACTGAATGCATTCCCGATCGCATCCCCGCCCCGCTAGCGATTGTGCGTCGAACACTATCAAAAGAACTCCCAAGAAGTGGCTGGCACCAACCAAGCTCCAAGCTCCCTTGTGCGGAGCCGGAAGAATGGTCACCCCTTCGCCCCTGTACTCAGGGGAGAAGGGGCCGGGGGATGAGGGGCCGAGTTCTTGGTCGAATTGAGTGATTAATGAATCCGACGCGCTGTCCCACGGGAGAACGTTGCGCGAATTGTCTTGAGATCCATGTGGCGAGCGCGAGGCTCAGCGTGGAACTTCAAGCGCTTCCGCAGCAAGCGATACCACCCATCGGATTCACACAATGCGGCTGGAACAAAGACTCTAGTTCATGCGAACTGCGCAACGCCCCTCAACCCCCGCCCCTTCTCCCCCGAGTACAGGGGCGAAGGGGTGACCCTACTTTATGCACCCTTACCGAATCCTACCTGAAGCTGATGTGCCTTTCAGCGATCAAAAGCAACTGTATCGTTGCTCCGCGGGCATACACCAAAGGGGTCAGGCCTCTTTTCGGAAAAAGAGGCCTGACCCCTTTTCCGTTTCACATTGGTGGCGCGCGGCCGGTAGCAGGCTGCTAGGCAACCGGCGAGCGGTGGAAGTGGACGTGTTTCCATTGGCCATTCTGCTTGTGCCAGACACGCGTCTCTTCGACGGCGCGAGTTGAAGGAGCGCCATTGGCATCCGTAGCTTGCGTTAATCGCACGTAGCACACGATGGCGGCGTCACCCATAATGCGAACTTGGGGACTGGCAAGCGTTGTTTGAACCTTGCGTCCAGGAGTCTTTTCTAGCTCGAAATAGAAGCGATGAAAGTCCATGCCTTCAACCAGCTGCCCAAGCGCTTCAGGTTCGAAGCAGGTGAGACTAGGATCGCACAGTTCACTGTAGGTGGCCCAATCACCATGCACGATACTCTTGAGAAGGCATTCCGACAGGTTTAGCAGTGTATCTTTGTCGCTCATGATTTCGCGCGTGTGCGTCGCTTTCGTTTGGAGGCTAACTCAACTTTGAATTCGGGATGACCAGATAGCGTGACAACTTGTTGGCCCCATTGCAAGATGAGGGCTTCAGCCGAAGTCATACCACCTTCATCATTCTCCGTGGATGACGCATCACCCTGTTCGGCGGTCGCTTCGCTTTCGCCATCGGTCGTCGATTCTGAAACAACGGTGTTTGGGAAAATGGGGGTGCCGAAAGTGATGGCAACATGAGCCGGCATAATCAGTGGGCTCCACACTTCGCGACGATACGGACTGCCGGCGATGTACAGCGGCACAATTGGAACGCCAGCCCGCTCGGCCACCATAGCCGCGCCACTGCGAATCGAGACCATAGGTGCTCGAGTGTGATTCAGTCGCCCCTCGGGAAACATTCCCACCAAGCGACCTAATTTGGTCAGGCGAATCGCGGCTTTGGTGGCGGCGGTGTCCATGCCGCTGCGGTTTGTTGGAATGACCTGAGCCCAGCGAAGTATGATGCCGAAAACGCTGTGTTCGCAGTACTCCCTCGCGACCATCCAATGGACTCGGCGTCGTGCGGCCAATTGCACAAAAAAAGGATCGACACTGCTGCGATGGTTCGCAACCAAGACCGCGCCCGCCTTGAGCTCAGCTGGGGCTTGATTGGTAAAATACACTCGCCACAACAGCCGCCCCATCAAGTAGGTCGGCAAGTAAAGCGCGGACTCCCAAAAGTTGTAATCGCTGGTGCGGGCTATCAGCCAAGCGTAAATCCATGCCCCACCGAGCAGAAAGGACAGCCAAACTGCGGCGCAAATCAGGCTGCTATCGAATTCCATCGAGTTTATTCCTAAAGCGAATTATGCCAGCAGCGCTGGCTCCATTTGTTCGTTGAACCATTTAGCCAAATGCTGCGCCATGTCGATCACTTGGCTTTCTGGAGTCACCGCTAGCGGTTCGAGTTCCTTCAGCCCACGGAACCAGATTTCTTGCCGACGAGCAAATTGCCGCGTGTGGGCTTTGATTTTGTCCATCGTTTCCGCAGCAGGCAATTCGCCTTGAATCTGTTGCAGCATCTCGCGATAACCAACCGCCTGTGCGGCCGTATGACCGAGACTGCCATATCGGGTGAGCAATTGCTCAACCTCTGCCATTAAGCCTTCCTCCAGCATCTGTTCAACGCGGGTGTTGATGCGCTCGTGCAACCAAGCTCGATCGAGTCGCAGTACAGCCACCGGAGCAAACTTGCGTGGTGCCGGGTTGTCAAACTGTTCTTGCCAATGACTGAGTGGGCGGCCAGTGAAACGGGCAACTTCCAAGCCGCGAATCATACGTCGCGAATCGTGCAAGTGCAGGCGATGGGCTAGTAGCGGATCGACTTGAGCCAGGCGGGCTTTCAACGCCTCGGGCCCATGAACTTTGAGGTCTTCGTTGATCGAATTGCGAAAGTCCCAATCTGCGGGTGGACCGATAAAGAGCCCCCGCAAAAGGCACTTCAAGTACAGCGGAGTTCCGCCTGCAACCAAGACTCTCTTCCCTCGGGCACGGATTTCTGCAGCACAGGCATGGGCAGCTTCGACATAGCAGGAAACACTGAACGACTCCGTTGGATCCGCGATGTCTATCAAGTGGTGCTTAACAACCTGTTGCTGATCCAGGGAAGGCTTGGCGGTACCAATATCCATCCCGCGATAGACGGCCATCGAATCGAGCGAGAGAATTTCGGCATCGAGGAGCTTTGCCAGTTCAATTGCAAGTGGAGTTTTGCCACTGCAGGTCGGTCCAGTCAAATAAAAACAACCCAGAAGCGGTGGCTTGGTCCATTCAGCGGCGATGGTCGTCGGGTCAAGATTCATGAAAGTTTAGGCAACAATGGCGAAGTCGGGCGGCCGCGGGATCGGTAGGATTGGTGGTCCAGCAGTATGGGATTATGATATGGCGAGCCGTTTTAGGTAACGCCGCTGAACATTGTAGAACATTTGCTCCAAATGTTCATGGCGTGGCAAGGCGATTGGTTTCGCAGTGGGTAGCTGGTGCCGCGATTTGAACCTTGATGCCAGCCCATGAATATTTGAGCTAAATGTTCTACAATCACCTGCAACCACCCGATCGATGATCCTAAATCCCCTGACAGCCGATAGCCTCGTGAACCATCCAACTACCGAAAATCAAGCAGATACGCCTGCCTTAGACACGCTTGATCGCTTAATGCTGCAGGTTCACACACGCGCGAAAGAAATGCCTCCCGGCTCCTATACCACTCGCTTGATCGAAGGTGGGGTCGCGAAAATGGGGGCGAAAATCATGGAAGAGGCTGCTGAGGTCGTCGACGCGGCAGCGACATCGACCGCGCCTGACAACCAGCACCTTATCTATGAATCCTGCGACCTGCTCTACCATCTGTGGGTCCTCTTAGGCAGTCGAGGTGTTACGGTTGATGACCTACGCCGCGAATTGGCTCGTCGCGAAGGCACTTCTGGCCTCACCGAAAAACAAAATCGCCCACCCAAGCCCAACGCATAATCAACAAAATGAACCGAAATCTCCGCATTGGTATCCCCAGCAAAGGTCGCTTAAGCGAACTGGCAACCGAGCTGCTCAATCAAGCTGGTTTGCAATTTCGCCGACAAGAACGGACGCTTTTTGCGTTAGTTAAGCAGTTGCCGATCGATATTATCTTTCTGCGAACAGATGACATCCCAGTCCTTTGTGCCGAAGGCGCGATTGACTTGGGCATCACCGGCAGCGACCTGTTGCAAGAGAGCCACGCTGAAGTCGACGTCCGCATGCCGCTTGGGGTAGGTCACTGCCGGCTGAGTTTGTGCCTGCCCGACAACTCTCCAGTGACCGAGTGCAAACAGCTCAACGGCAAACGCATCGCAACGAGCTTTCCTAAGCTGACCGAACGCTTTCTGCGTGAACATCAAGCGGAGGTTCACCTCGTTGAACTCTCGGGGTCCGTCGAAATCATGATCGCCCTTGGCGTCGCTGACGCAATTGTCGACTTGGTGGAAACCGGCAGTACGCTCGCGGCCAACAAGCTGCGGATACTTACAGACATCGGCCAGTATGAGACGGTGCTGATTCAAAATCGGGAACGTTACAGTGCCGATGTTGCTGATCGAGTGGTGAGGCGGCTCGAGGGAGTTGTGATCGCACGCGACTACTCGTTGCTTGAATACAATATCCCACGCAGCCAACTGGCGGCGGCGGAAGCGATTACACCCGGGTTCAATTCGCCAACCGTCGCAGCGCTCGAGGACAGCGCTTGGTGCGCCGTTCGAGCGATGGTGAAACGGAAGAATGCGATCGACATCATGGAACGACTCGAAGCTCTCGGCGCGTCGGCTATTCTGGAGACCGCGATCGGTAACTGCCGACTGTAACGCTATGCAAAGCGTGGATTTTTCGTAAACTCTCACAAGGTGTGGTAGTTGCAAGGCGAAGAGCCACCCTATCCACGGTCCGAGCCAAAAAGTAAGTCACCGAACCAGAATCGCACTTGTTTTAGACTGCCTCGCGACGCTAGATTTTCGCAGGCAGTTTTTTAGATCTATATTCGAAAGGAAACGACATGACGATCACACGCGTAGGTTCCAATTCTCGATATGCCTCAGGTTGGGAAGCTGCCTTTGGTGGCGCAAAGCCCAAGAAGGCCACAGCGACCACAAAGACTGCTGAGAAGAAGACAGCCACCGGTAAAGTAACTGCGGCCAAAGCCACCACGAAGAAAGTCGCTTCCAAAGCAGCCGTAAAGAAAACGCCCGCGAAGAAAGCTGCCACGACTTCAAAAGCTCCCGTCAAAAAAGCTGCCGCGAAAAAGTCAGCCAAGAAGTAATACCGCAGTTTTCGCCAGCCGATAGGCGTACTCTTGCTTGTTGAATCTAGGTAGCGGAAGCCGTCAACGGCTTTCGAGAGCCACCGCAATACGCACGAAATGCTTTGACGCATTCCGCTACGAGATGTCCGAAATGCTTGAGGGCTTGTCGATCATTGGTTACCGGAAGTCAAGGCTTTCGACGGCCACCGCGTTACTTTCGAATGCTTGACGGGTTAGCGGCGGTTACCAGAGCAAAAACCGGGGCTAACGCCCATCGGTTAATCCCGCAGATTTACTCTGCGGATCGTTCGGTTTCTCACTAACTTGAGACGCGGTGACGAATGGCGACGAGGGCTGAGGTTGTTAGCAGCCTACGCTTCGCCGAGTCGCACCATCCCGGCCGGCTGGTCCTCGAAATGCTTGACGCATTCCTCTACCACTCATGAACGATTCGTCACTTAGACGAGGCCTTCAACCCATCGCCAAGTGGCTCCTTGATGCGCTGGTGTGCAGATACGAATCTGCCATCGCTCGTTTGGACGGACTGCGGTTAACTTAGTAGCGATCTGTTCCGCTTCCGACTGTTTTTCGGCGAATCCAAAAACCGTGGGCCCCCAGCTGCTTTGGCCAACGGCTCGCAATCCGGCTTCTTTTGCAAGCTCAACAGCCAGGCTGACCGATTGGCCGTTGTACATGCCGCCTTGCCCTGCCGCAAACAGTTGCCCAGCAGCGTCGACATACTCCTGAATAGCGTTTGTGAACTCAGCGAATTTGTCGGTCTGGCTGGCTAGCTCGAGCGCCTGCTTCGCCAAACCGTGCATGTATGCCCGTCTGGAGTTAGGCGTTTGCCCCAAGCGTTCGAGTAGGCTCGCTTCATGTCCCCCAGTCACCGCCCCGACTTGATCAGGGGTGATCAAAACGACTCGCCAATCGGCGCTCAGGTGGGCGGACGTCGCGTGAATCTCTCGCACAGCTTCGGTAGCGTGCCCTTCGTCCAGGATCAATCCACCGCGGACGAAACCATAAAGCCCGATGCCCGAACGTTTACCGCGTCCGCTAAGTTGGACGAGCTCCTCGAGCAGCGGCTCAGTCGTTTTCCGAGTAAGCAACGATAGGCCGAACGCCACCGCAGTCGCTAGTTGTGTCCCCGCGCCCAGCCCCGTGTGCATCGGTAACGCCTGTAGCACATCGATCCGAACATGAAGTTCACGCCCAAATTGCTGGCTGAGATTCGCGCGCACTCTTTCGATGCGCTCCGAAATGTCCGTAGAAATCGTGTGGTTTGCTGGACTGGCACCGCCGGTATTAGTGTTTTCTGAAAATCGCAGCACCCAACCAGGCTCTTCGAGCATCAGGCCCAAGCCGCCAAACCGCAGTGGCTGGCCAGCGGCTAGTTCCAGCAGTCCAAAGTGCAGCCGGCTTCCAGTCACAACTTCTAGCAATTCAGTTTCCTCTAAGCTGACCGATCGATAAACTCCTGGACCAAATTCCAGGCCATCCATTCTCGCTCGCCAGCAGTTTTTTCGACAGCCTTTTTGAGAGTCGCCAGATCATCCGCGATTGCGTGGCGATCTGCAAGGTGGAGCCGTGTGGCCAAGATTGTCGCTTCTAGAACCGCATGTTTAGCTCGATTCCAGCCCCAGAATGGTCGCTTGACGCCACGCTCAATCACTTTGGCCCTCGCCACACTGCGCTCGGAGGAAACATCCCAGTCGACGACCTGCAATTGGAACCAGTGGCAGCAGTCTGCCATGATCCAATTCCCCGACGCATGCTGTTCGAACTCGGCCTCCACGTGCATCCCCAAAGCGGCTTGGACAACAGGCAAGACATCGTCAATGACATGAAAGACCGCCATCGGGTGCGCGCGGAGCAACTTGAATGTGGTCGATGATGCGAAGGGTCGCAGTGTCCAATCCGTTAATTCAACGTTTACGACTGGTCCCATCGGCGCAACATGCGGCGCGCCGCTGGGAGTTGTGGTTGTTAATAGTCCTTCAATTATCAAAACCAGTTCTCAACTTTCGAAAACTTGAATCATGCCGACGCCAGCCTTTCGGGAATGGTTTTAGCATTATCAGGGAACGGCCAGGACAGGACAAATGGTCCCCTCCTACCTTACCCGAAACTAAATCGGTTCACATTCAGCCCAGTTGAGGCCGGCTTTAACATCGACTTTTAGGGGGACCGCCAACTGTGCTACGCTGGACATCTCTTCGCGAACAAGATTCGAAAGCGCTTCGCAATCACTCTGCTTGACCTCGAAGACTAATTCGTCATGGATCTGCAGAAGCATGCGTGCCTGCAATCCCGATTGGGCGAGTCGGCTGTGGACACGCAGCATGGCGATCTTGATCAAGTCCGCAGCGGAGCCCTGGATGACGGTGTTAACGGCGATGCGTTCAGGTTCAATCATCACTTGCTTGCGTGACTCATTCAAGCTGGCGTAGTCGCGTACACCTTTGATGCGGCGACGACGATCGAATAGCGTGCTGACATACCCCTGCGCTCGGCACGTCATGATGGTCTCTTCGATGAACTTGCGCACACCTGGGAAACGAGCAAAATAAGCTTGGATGAACTCAGCCGCGTCCCCTTTCGAAATCTGCAAACTTTTGGCGAGCCCAAAAGGACTCTGGCCATAGATAATTCCAAAGTTGATGGCTTTGGCGCTCCGGCGCTGCGCGGAGGTAACCTCGCCAAGGGGAACCGAATACACCTCGCTGGCCACCTGGGTGTGAATATCGCGATCGTTAAAGAAGGCGTCACGGAGCGCTTCGTCACCACAGAAATGCGCTAAGACTCGCAATTCAATTTGCGAATAGTCAGCCGCAAGCAACAGCCAACCTTCTTCGCCCGCGCGAAAAGCCGACCGAATGTTGCGTCCTTCCTCGGTTCGCACTGGAATATTTTGCAAGTTCGGATCGGTGCTGCTCAAGCGACCAGTTGCGGCCACATCTTGACGAAACGACGTATGCACGCGACCTGTCTTCGGACACACCAACTGCGGTAGTGCGTCGACATAAGTTCCTACAAGCTTTGTAAGCTGACGATACTCGAGCAACTTAACGGGCAACGGGTGATGGATTGCCAACTGCTGAAGGACTTCTGCGTCCGTGCTGGCACCCGTTTGCGTCTTCTTGACAACCGGCAGCTTCAATTTTTCGTACAGGATGACTTGCAACTGCTTGGGAGAATCGAGGTTGAACGACTCACCGGCAATCTCAATGATCTCGCTGTGCAGCTTAGAAATCCTGGCGGCGAAGACCTCTCGCAACGAAGCCAACCGCTCAGTATCCACTCGAATTCCGTTGTACTCGATATCAGCCAGGACACTCACCAAGGGCATTTCCATGGTCGCAAACAGCTGTGTCAAACCGAGCGTCTCCAGTTGCTCAGTCAACATGCCGTGCATTCGGAACGGAATGTCCACATCCTGACATGCATAGTCGGTAATCTGCTCGATCGGGACTTGCTCCATGGTCTTCTGCTCGCGACCGGTTCCGATCAGCTCGGAGATTTTGGTCGTCTTGTGCTGCAAATAGCGGCGTGCCAAGTCATCGAGGCTATGGTCGCGCTGGCCGGGATCAATCAAGTAATCAGCAACCATCGTGTCGAGCACAATTCCGTGAACATTGATGCCTTGCTGACGGAGCACGATGAGATCGTACTTTATGTTTTGCCCGATCTTTGGAATCGTCGCGTCGGAAAGGATCGGCTGCAACGCATCGCGTATCAGTTCAATGGGAAGTGTGGCCGAACCCTGCGGTGCGCGAATGGGTAGGTAAGCCGCTTTGCCGATCTGCCAGCAAAACGAGAATCCAACGGGCTCGGCCCACCGCGGATTGGTCGAAGTCGTTTCGGTATCGAGCGAAATCAACTTCGCTGTTCGCAACTGATTGGCTAACCACTCGAGTTGTTCGGGAGTGTCAACGGTGGTGTATTCTGGTGACCACTGCTGCGCCACGACCGTCGCCGATGGAATGTTGCCAACTAAGCGTTCGGAAAGCCGTCGAAAACCAAATTCAGCGAATTGTGCTTGCAGACCCAACGGATTGCGCCGGCTGAAATTGGCTTCACGCCAATCGAGTTCCAGCGGCACGTCGGTGCGCAACCGACAAAGGTCGCGAGAGAGCATGGCCTTTTCGCGGTTGTCGCGAATATTCTCCGCTCGCTTTGCCCCAGCAACCGCATTTGGGTTATCAAGAATACGTTCCAAGTTGTCAAACTGTGTCAGCAGTTGCTGAGCGATCTTGGGACCGATTAAGGGAATGCCAGGGACATTATCAACTGCGTCGCCAACCATGGCTTGAAAATCAACGACTTGATCGGGTCGGATTCCCCACACTTCCTGGAGCTTCGCAGCGTCGAAGACCTCTTGTTTGCGAATGTTGTACATCAACACTTTGTCAGTGATGAGCTGACGGCAATCTTTATCGCTAGTCACCACAATGGCCCGCCCACCAGCCTGCTCAATTTGAACGGCTAGGGTTGCGATGACATCATCGGCCTCATAGCCGACTGCATCCACGACACCAACACCGAGCAATTGAAGGGTTTCGCGAATAAGTGGAATCTGCCCGCGCAGTTCATCGGGCATAGGATCGCGATGAGCTTTGTATTCTGGATAAAGTTCGTTACGAAAGGTTATCTCAGAGAGGTCGAAAGCGCACCACACAAAAGCCGCTTGCCAGCGATCACGCAAATCCGCAACATCGCGCAGGAATCCAAACACGGCGGCCACCGGAACCCCCGCGGGACTGCTCATCGGAGCAATTGCGTGAAAGATCTGATAGATCAGCGAGTGTGAATCGATTAGCACAACCGTTTGACCGCTGAGGTCATCCGGCATCTCGGGAGCGTCGATCGAGAATGTGACTTCGACGGTTGGGGGGACTTCCGGCGCTGAATTTGGCGTGGGTTTGGGTTCGCCAGCTGCCACAGCTGCTTTGGGTTTGGCAGCGCGAGCCGTTTTGCGAGCACTCGACTTCGGTGCAGCTTGTTGTTCTTCT
Organism: Pirellulaceae bacterium; assembly: GCA_033761895.1. Classification (GTDB taxonomy): domain Bacteria; phylum Planctomycetota; class Planctomycetia; order Pirellulales; family Pirellulaceae; genus Aureliella. The sequence continues at coordinate 10,360 of JANRMD010000200.1, forward strand.
TCGGTCGGTTCGAAACCTTCGAAAAAAGGCTGGGAACTAGATTTTGCCATCTTCGGCTTTCGAAAGCACGGTTACTTCAACGCGGCGATGACGTGATCGGTCATCGCGACCGTTCCAATACTGGCCTGTCCACGACGCACCAGGTCGGCGGTACGATGGCCCGCTGACAGAACTTTTTGCACTGCGGCTTCGATGGCAGCGGCTTCTTGTTCCATGTCGCAAGAATGCCGCAGCATCATGGCGGCTGCAAGGATGGTTGCCAGCGGATTAGCGATACCCTTACCGGCGATATCTGGAGCAGAACCGTGAATGGGTTCGTACAGTCCAGGGCCGCTCGAGCCGATCGATGCGCTGGGTAGCATTCCTAATGAACCGGGCAGCATACTGGCTTCGTCGGTCAAGATGTCACCAAACATGTTGCTGGTTACAACCACATCGAAACTGGTCGGCCGACTAATTAGGTGCATCGCCATCGAGTCGACGAGCACTACTTCATATTCGAGATCGGGATATTCTTCTTTGGCGATCCTTGCACATACACGTCGCCACAACCGGCTAGCTTCCAAGACGTTGGCTTTGTCGACCATGGTCAATTTACGTCGGCGTTTGCGCGCCGCATCTGCCGCCAAACGCATGATTCTCGCGACTTCGTAAGTCTCGTAGACTTCGGTGCTGTACGCGCGCTCGTTGCCTTCCGAAAGCGTTTCGCAGCCCGATGGTCCGAAATAAATTCCTCCAGTAAGCTCGCGGAAAAAGAGAATGTCGGTCCCTTCAACGATTTCACGCTTTAGTGGCGAGGCATCGAGCAGTTCTGGGAAGGGCGTAATCGGTCGCAAGTTCGCGAACAAGCCAAGCTCTTTGCGGATTCGCAGCAACCCAGCTTCGGGGCGGGTTTTCGCGGACGGATCGTCCCACTTCGGGCCGCCTACCGCGCCCAAGAGAATAGCCTCACTCGACTTGCAAGCCTCGATCGTCTTCTGCGGTAGCGGATCGCCGGTCATGTCGATTGCAATACCACCAATCAGACACTCTTCGAACTTGAAGACCTTACCAAACTTGTCGCTTACGCACTCTAATACACGGCGAGCTTGACCGACAATCTCAGGACCAATCCCATCACCGGGAAGCAGAACGATTCGAGTATCCAATTGCGGAGGCTCCACCCATTATTGCGTTGTAACTTCATTTGCTCGTATGCGAAGCGTCTTTATAAACGCTGCCAGAGAATGCATCAATGACGGCAAAATGAGTATGCCCGGTAGCCTGGGACCATTTGTCCCGGGCCAAACACTTAGCAGCGCTAGACACTTAGCAGCGGCCCAGCCCTTATCGCGGCTGAGCCGTTTGCTTTTCGGCTTGCCGATTGAATTCGGCGGGGTCGAAAGGATCGCGTGCAGAGGACGCGTTCGATTTATGCTTCGGCAAGATCTTGTCCAACTGAGCGTCCAGCGCATCGATTTCGCTGGCTGAAGGCTTGGCCATGCCCGCAGGAAACTCAACCTGAGTGGACGAGCCGGGAACTGCCCGCAGTTGGCTGCTGCCAGGCGAAAGCGGATTGAGCCGCGTGGTTGGATTGGTTCCGCCAGTCGTGGCTGCGTTGTTAGGGGGCGCGCTGGAACTGCCCGCACTAGGACTCGTCGCGCTGGCACTTGTTGCGCTGGGGATGGTCGCTAGGGGATTGTGAGTCGCTACGGCGGGGACCACAGGGTTCTCCGCGAAACGAATCCACTTCTTCAGCTCTTCAATCAGTGCTGTTTCCGAAAGTGCGATGGCAGGCAATCGTTGAGAACCATGTGCTTTGGTCGCATAACTCAACAGCCGCGGCGTTTCGGATTCATCGGGAGCCACCATCGCCAGCACATGCTGCAGATTTTCCGACGACACTCGAGCGTAGGCGTTACCGCGAGGCTCAATCAGACGCAATGCATTGTTTGAGGTCGCACCATGGCATGCAGATTGCGAACAACGATTCATCAAGATAGGCTGAATTCGATCGTTGAAGTAGATCCCAACTTGAGGATGCTCAGCCGTCTGAGTTGTCGCGCTAGCGAGCGCAACGTTAGTCGCAGCTTTGGAACCCGTGGAGGCCATGTTGGCTGTGGTCAGTGGTGGCAGGCCCGCGAAAGCGCGAAATGACTCGTCGCTAAGGATCTTTTGCTGCAGCTCTGTTCCCAGTTGCTTGACGGACGGATGGTTAGGCACTTGCCGTTCGACCTCTTCGAAATGGTCGATTGCATGGACCAGCAATTTATTCTGGATGCACCAGCGGGCGATCTGAAAGTGGTCACCGGTTTTCCATCGGGAGATACTTCGGCATTTGAACTGATAGATTTCTTCTTCGTTCGCACCAATAAATTCAACTTGGTCACGAGGGATAGAAACACGCGAGTGGTCAGCGATTTCGATTTCGTAAAAGTTGCCATTCAACCGAACGGTACCCACCAAAACGCGATCCGTCTTCTTCAACAAGACCGCTTGCGGAGAGTTCGTTAGCAGAGTGTTGACAATCAAAGAACCTGATTCGGGTTCTGCGGGCGTCTGCGCGCACAAAGTACCCGCCACTAAGAGAAAGATCGCAGCGGCGATTGAGACTTTTCGAAAGCAGTAAATCGTAGTTGCAGCCATAGGCGGCGAGATTAGCGATGCGGCTTTCCACGTGTCAATATCAGCTGCTAATGCATGCAACTAAATAGGCGTAGCATCGCCGGAATTTGCCGAGTGTCGCACAATTGTCTCAATTGTTGCAGCTACGGGCTTGTGAGTTTGTGAGCCGTCGGCCCTAGTTTCGCGTTTGGTTTGTGAGCCGTAGGCGCTAGCCGCGGGTGACCGAAGGAGCAATCGTTGATCTCCAATAGTCCCGCCAATACAGAATAACCTCCAGCGCAACTCGCATTGGCCCGAGTCATGTCCATGCACGCACCAAACTTCGGTCACCCGCGGCTAGCGCCGTCGGCTCACTGACTGCGGCTAGCTAGCGCCGTCGGCTCACTGACCGCGGCGCAGTATTCAACCACCCTCAATCATTTCGAGAGTACTGCGGGGGCCCTCGAGAGCCTTGACGGCTTCCGCTACCTCATTGAAGAGAGAAACGTTACAGGCCAATGTAATCGCTCGGGACAAATGGTCCCGAGCTACGAAGCTCACGCGGCACGTCGTGGGGCTTGCTCTGCAGCTGTCTGCAGTTTGTCATCGTGGCGATGGCTGCTGCGCTGAATAAGTTCAAGGATTGCACCAATCAGCGAAACTCGAGTCGTGTCGTGATAGAGCGAGTCGGCAGGTAAGCCCGCTGCCAACCGACGATGGGCGATGCCGAGATTGTGATAAGGGATGCTTGGGAACAGGTGGTGCAACGCATGGTAGCGAGTTCCAATCGGCCCCCACAACTCCGTAATCCAAGGTCGGTACGGATAGTTGACACTGTCGAGCAATTGCTCCTCAAAGCTCATCTCTTGCCCATGCCCCGTCCAGCGATGGGCACCAAGCGTGCGGACATTGTTAATGACGATCAAAGTCACTGAAATCAGATAACCTTGAATCAAGAAGCCATCGATCAGTGTTCCACTAGCAATCGGAGCTCGAAGGACCATACCCACACAGCACAGAAAGCACAGCGCTTCTTGGATGCGCATAACGCGGCGGGCTTCCGGTCCAAAGTCGCCACGCAAGTAGAACAAGTCGATGACCATGCTGCTCGCATGACGTTCCAGCCACTGTTGAAAGGATGGGATGAACCAAGAGATGGGCGCCATAATCAGGAAGCGTGCGAAGGCAGCAATCGGTACGACCAAGGCTGCTCCCACAAACAACAGCAAGTTTGCCGGATGCCGGTGACTGAGATCCAGGTATTCACCATCATGATCCGTCCCATAGCTCTTGCGTCGATGATGATCGATGTGCGGATAATAGAGAAAGGATGGTGTCATGAACGGAATGCCACACAGCAAGTTCCACGCGATACGAAAGCCACGAAACGTACCCGCTCGCAGATGGACCAGTTCATGGATGAACATCGCCGAACGCATGTAGAGCACTGCGGTAATCGCGAACAGAATCCCGCGAGCGGTCCATAGCTCCACTTGAGACAGTGAAAACAACTTGGGAGCGTTCAGGCACAATGAAAAACAAGCATGCCCAACAAGAATCGATGCCAGAAAATCAGCCCAATAGATCTTCGGATTTGGGACCGAAAGATCCTTTACCAACGACTTGGCTTGGGTGATCGAAAAACGACTACAAAGCTGCGTGGCGGCCATTTTGACTTGCTCGTAACGAAACGCGTAGTAATTACCACCTTACATTTCGGTTGCTAGCCACTCAAGATTCTTGCCTTAAAAACTTCTCCGATTCAACTGAAAAAAAACGCACAGATTGCCACCGGCTTTGGCCTGGCCCCAACGAAAGCCGGGGTGTTACCCGCCGAAGTAGCGGAATGCGAAATGCTTGAGGGCTTGTTGGTTTTGTGATCCGTCGGCGCTACCGCTATTCGCTAATGAGCCAGGTTTAATGAGTAATCAGTAATGCAAAATTGAAAATGAAAATGGGCCGGCAATCGCCGCCAGCCTACGCGACTCGGCGGACCGCTTCCCCGGTAGCTCTCGAGATGCGACGGCGGCCTTTGTTCGAACTGAACAGACGGCTGTGTCGCAAGCTTTGCGGGCCATGGTAACGCAAACGCAGCATCAAGCGATTCGCCAATGATCGTGTAGCCGTCATTGGCTGGAAAACTCGTCCCAGCGGTCCCGCTAGAAGTGCCGGCAACATCACCAATTCTGAAATCACACCAGCCACCAGAATTGTCAACATCAACCAACCGAATCGTTGGGTTGGGGTGAACGTGCTAAAGGCAAACACTGACAGTCCCAAACCGCTAATCATGGCCGCTTGCAAGGTTGGTATCGCACAGTGTTGGTAAGTCGCCACAATTGCCTGGTTGCGATCCCCGTAGTGATCCAAGTCTTCGCGATATCTTGCCAAATAGTGAATGGTGTCGTCGACCGCAACACCCAGCGCAATACTGGCGGTCATCATCGAACCGATATCCAACGGAATCCCCAGCCAACCCATGCCGCCAAAGATCACCAGAACCGGCAGCACGTTGGGCAACATGGCGACCAGACCCGCTGCAAAACTTCGCGAGACAAACATCATGATCGGCGTAATTGTCAGGAACGACCAAAAAGTGCTTTCAACGAGGCTGTTCAGCAAAGCGCGTTGAGCCTTGTAGACGATCGGTACTACACCGGTATAGATCGCATCTACTTCAGCTTGTTCAGTGCCACGCGGATCAGGACGCAGGGCTGTAGCCGCCAGTTGCGATTGAACGGATGGTTGACGGACGCGAGCATCGATAGTGTGCGGCACCACTGAACGAATCGTTTGCAATTCAGCGTCACCGAATTTGCCTAGCACCACCACCGCATCGGTAGATTGTAGTTTTTCGATTTGACTGAGCGTCGTAGCACGCGGATCAGCTTGGATGCGAAACACCTTGCAGCGCGATTGACTCAACAGAGCCGAGAGGTGCGCGGTAATGATCTCGTCGTCATCGTTCGCGCTCCCCTCTGCAGCATCCTTGTCTACGAAATTCCAGAGCACAATCCTGGCACCTGCGGGCTCACGTCCATCAAGCCATTTGTTGAGCTTGGCAAGAACTCGGACGCGGGCATCGTGGGCATCCAATACCGGTCGAGCCACATCGCGTAGATCGCGCACAAACTCGCCGTAGTCAACATTCTTAAAAGCTGCCACGCGGACACTGATACGCCACAGTTCACTGTTGTCTTGCGGATCGTACTTGAGGAAGCCAGCTTTGGCAAACTCTTCGCGACTGGCACTCAATCGCACGTCGAAGGCTTTGCGATGCACATAGCTGAACGTGTTGCCGCCACTCGGTGGCAGCACTGGTGCAAACGAGGCGGCGGACAAGCTATTGCCGATAATGTTGCTGCCAGCCTCCCCAAATCGCTCGTCGATCATCTTTTGCATACGGACAATCGTTTCCAAACGCTCAAGGAAACTCAACTTTAGTGACTCGGAGCCCAGCGTTTTTCCGGATTCATCGGATTGGATTTCCGAATCGAAGCGTACGACGATCTCCATCGGTACAAGTTTGCCGAGTTTCTCTTCCAACCAAGCATAGTCCTTCAGAATCTTCGCGCCGCTATCGAACAGCTTCAGCAACTCGATGCTGGAACGTGTATTCGTCAGCCCCCACGAAGCAATGGCGATGAACACGATACAACCGAAGCTGACCATGCCATGGTTGCGAACGACAAATCCACCAAAGGCTCCCCAGAACTTTTCGCCCTTGGTGAGCTTATGGGAATGGCGATCGTCGTGATCCACGGCTTCGCCCACCCATCGTTTGCCAAATCTTGTGACATGCAAAGCGGCTGGCAGAAAAAAATACACTACGCAGAGCAACGCAAATACACCAGACGCCGAGTAGATTCCAAATTTGCGTATGGGAACGATTTCGCTCGTGACCAGCGATAGCAATCCAATCGCAGTTGTAATGGTGCACAAAAATGCGGGCTTCCAAGCTCCAATCACTGCGCGCTCAGCGGAGCATTCCATGCCACCTGTTCGTACGGCATCTCGATAGTAATTCACCAAGTGCACTGCACCTGATATCGAGAGAACATAGACCAGAGAGGGCATCGACATCAAAATAGCATCAAGAGTTGAGCCTGTTAGCCAAACCAACCCGAGTGATGTCGCAGCACTCAAAACGCCGCAGAAGAAGACTATGCATGTCAACATTACGCTGCGCAGAGACCACCATGCAAGCCCAAGGCCTAGCAGACCAGACAAACCCGCTAAGCGAACTAGTGTCCTCTCGCCTTCTTCATCAATCGCAATATTGTCTACCGGAGGTCCGCCCATCCGCAGTTCTTCTGGTGACACTCCCGCTATTTCAAGCAATTGGTGCATAACACCAGGCGGAACATTCGGCCGAAAAATACGACGTTGCCCGTGGCCTAATACTAACTTCAACTCTCCAAGCGCTGCTGGAGTTAGTGTTACTGTTACGCAAGTCTGCCGGCGATCGGGCCCTATCATCGTTCCCTGCAATCGCTCGATTGCAGTTTCGGGCTCTAATCTCAGCGGTTCAGCCACGAGGCTGTCTACGACACGCCGCCCTGTTGCAACAACCTTAAAGTAGCGACGCCGAGCAGCATCTAACTCAGGTGAAAGCGCTTGTTCTGCGGCAATCTCGTCTGAACTAGGAACCAACAGCTGTGCCAGTCGTTCGATGCGCGGATCATCAGTATCTCCAGGAACCTCTGGATCAGCGAGTTTGCATCCCTCCCAACTAAGAACAATGAACTGATCGCAAGCAAAGTGCTTTCGAAACCAAGCAAGTTGCGTTGTTTCAACAAAATTCTTCGGAAGCCAGTCCTCGACTTTGTTCACATTGCTCTGAACAGTACGAGCGGCAGTGTAAAACGCGAAAGGCGTTAGGCAAATCGTTGCTGCAATAATCGCCCAACCCCAGCGTTGGTAGAATGAGCGTTTTTGTGGGCTAGTGAATGTCACTGGCATTCCGTTATGCTAGAAAAGCGATTAATCATCCATGGTCGCACGATGCATTCGACTGTATTAGAACGCAATCGGCTGTTTGTCCGTCCGATGAATATCGTTGCTATCGTAGCCGATAAACTACGACACACGCGACAAAGTTTCGCGATTTTTTGCGATCAGTAAACCCTCTAAATGTGGCTCGACCGACCTGCAACGTCCAAAATTCAGCTTTTCTATGGAGTTTCCCTCTAGTCGAAGCTTCGCCAATCCGAGGGCTTTATGTCGCTTCTTGACAGCATAACGAACCGCTGGATAGTAGCTATCGACGGCGGAGGGAGCAAAGTTGCTGGCGCAATAGCGCCGTTGAATGCAACTGGCTGCTTTGAAATTTCCCAGGCAATCCCCTATTCAGTCCGGCTCAAGTCCGCCGGAGTTGGCTCGGCCGCCCTCGCGACGTGGAAAGACGCGCGCATTAATCTAGTTTCAATGTTAGATAATTTGCTGGATCAGGCTGGTGCAAATTCAAACGAAGTTGCCCACGCGGTCCTAATGCTTGCAGGTGCGGGCAGACCCGCTGACGTGCAACGCGTAACGGAGTCGCTACTCGAACGAGCCTCATTTCGTGCGTGCGCTCAGTTGACGGTAACCTCAGATATCGGACCCCTGATTCAGTATGCTTGCGATCTGGACCCTAAGTCGCCAGCCATAGTTGTCATTGCGGGGACAGGCTCCTTGGTGGGTGCGATCGATACCAATCGCAATCTGATTCGGGCCGGCGGTTGGGGCCCTGTTCTGGGTGATGACGCCAGCGGTTGGCGAATCGCCTTAGGAGCTCTAAAGCCAATCTGCATGTGGATCGATCGTGGAAACCCAAACGAAGAGCCTCCTGAAGCTCTCGAGATCGTGTCCAAGTTCCTCTCCGAAAAGCGGCTATTGCCCGATCGCGATCAATTGAACTCCGCGTTAATCGCACTCGCCGGCGATCGCCACCTCGCCGCTCAACTCGCACCGGAGATTCTCAAGCTCTCGACCACCACTGAAGGTACTGCGACCTATCGATTCGTGCGTGGCCAGTTCTGGTTACTCGTCAAGCAAATCGAAGACGTTCATCAGCGACTGGGCGTGAACTCCGATTGGCGTTTGTGCTTGGCAGGTGGTTTAGCGTCCAACGATCCACTGTATCAAGATTTTCTCAAAGCCGAATTGGAACTGCGTCGCATCCCGCCAGTTTCAATTACGGTACTCGACCCAGTTGAAGCTGGCCTAAGGTTCGCAACTAGAACTTGACCATGACACAGATTGTCGCCGCATGAGCGTCGATCCTGATGCGTCAGCCACCAGCGGCTCCGCGCATTGCGTAAATCGCCGCCCCAAAGCCAAGCCCACCGACCAAAAGTCCAAACGTAAGAGCGATGGCCCATACCAAACCTGGGTGCGTGCTCAGCTTGAACATCTTCATCGTCGACTTCTGACACATGAAGTGCAAGAAGTAGAAGCTTGATAACATGAACACCACCTGGCCAATCGCTTTAGGAATCTCCTTGCTCCAATCATCGGTGTACATAAAGAGGACGGCGACCCCAAACCCACGGTCAAAGAACGCCCAGCTCAACCCCACCACGCACAACCACCAACCCCATTGCGTTCGCTTGATTAAGCCGATTCCACACACCAAGTCGAATACACCAAAGAACATCAACACCCCGGCAGCTATCGCACCTAGTGCCGCAATAGGCAACACGTCCGCCATCGTCCCAAGAATACTGGTCAACGCCAAAAGCAAAACGCCAGCGATAATGTATCCAGCCGCACCGATGAAGTTCAGCACAGCTAAAAACGTGATGTTCCCGCTAGCCGCTTTGGCCGCCGCATGAATCTCTTCATCCACCACCCCAAACCTGCGGAGCGCCGCGGTATCACTGCTGGTCATCGAAGAAGGTGGGCTATAGGGATTTACTGCTTTGCGATTGAAATCTGCTTCGGTCAGCTGATCCAGGAGGTTGTTCTGGATCGCAGGTGGCGTCGGCGCGGCCGCAGTTTTTTTGGGGGCAGCAGCTTGCGGACTTGCAGCTTGCGGAACAGCAGCCTGAGGTGAAGAGACTTTAGGAGTGGCTGGCTTAGCGGCCGCTGGTTTAGGAGCCGCTGGATTCGAAGCAGTCGGCTTCGCGGCCGCAGCTTGGGTTGCAGCCGCTGCATTGGCTTTCGCCATGACTTTCAGAACATTACCGCAAGGGCACTTAACCGCACGCCCCGCCAAAGCCGCATCGACTCCGAATTTCTTGCCGCACTTGTCGCACGCAATCGCAATCTTTGCAGCATCCACCTCGAGTTCCTTAGCCCTAAAGTTTGAAACGTTGCTGGCCTCCACAGAAACCGAGCGAAATTGCGAAGGCTCCCGCGCTTCCCGGTACACCCTCCGATGCCCACTCCCGCTCGATTTTATTTGGGCTCACTGCGGTAAGCAAGAAGCGCTGCAGGCTAGTGCTCTGTCCAGATTAGATTTTGGGGGTTAGGCACATTAACCGATGTGCTTTAGCACCGGTTTCCGCAATGTGAAAACCGCGGCTAACGCCGTGCGGTAAATAGCGCTCGAGTGCGATCAACCCAAAAATCTAATCAGGACAGAGCGCTAGTGGATTGTCACAGCTTAATTTTAGGGTTTGTAATATCAGCCGGAACGCGTTAGCGTCCGGTTTTCGCCGCGGTAACCGGTGCGAGCGCACTGCGGCTAATCCTAACATTTAAGTTTGACGCTCCACTAGGCTCTCAAAGCAACTGACTTCGCTACAGTGCCTGTCGACGTCCCAGTCCGCTGGTCCGGTTTTCTGGAGCGCGGACGTCCTCGTCCGCTGAACCCGCCGCTTATGCAAACACAACCCGTTTCAGGTTCGTTGATCAATGAGTAGCGGAAGATCTCAAAGGGTTTCGTGAGCTACCATAGCACTCTCGAAAGGGTGGCACGCCCCGGCGGCGCTGCGAAGGGCGTGTCGCAGTACGCCGGACCCACGCCCTTCGCAGAGCCTCAGGGGCGTGCCCCCCGTTCGAGAGTGCTATGGTAGCTCACGAAACCCTTGGAGATCTGCCGCG
>JANRMD010000201.1:0-6815 GCA_033761895.1 Pirellulaceae bacterium
TTCGGAAAAACAATTTGCTTCAAACCAAGCTGGAGAATTGTACAATGGCAAGGCTAACGCCCATCGGTTAATCCCGCAGATTTACTCTGCGGATCGTTCGGTTTCTCACTAACTTGAGACGCGGTGACGAATGGCGACGAGGGCTGAGGTTGTTAGCAGAATACGCTTCGCCGAGTCGCAACATCCCGGCCGGCTGGTCCTCGAAATGCTTGACGCATTCCGTTACCTAAAATCTGATCTCTGGTTTCAAGGTGGCTAGGGCGAAGCACAACCTACGCTTCGCTCTAGCCATCCCAAAAACTCTCTCGTTCCCGAACCTCTTTGGTCCCTAAACCTCTTTGGCGTTACTGGTAAACTTCGTGGGAGGCGTTGCCACCGCTGCGAAGGTAGGCCAGCAGATCAGCGATCTCGTCGGGCTTAAACGTATCCAGTAGACCAGCGGGCATCATGGATGTAGCCGCGGGTCGGCGTTCGATAATGTCGTCCACCTTGATCTCGGTAAAGTCACCCGGTGCAAGCATGTTCGTCACGATCATCAGCTTATCGCCATTCAGATTTGCCACACGGCCAACCACGACACTGCTGTCGGTGAGAAACTGTGTTGCCTGATATTGATCGCTGATCTCTTTGTTCGGCTCAACGATTGCAGTCAACATGTCACGTGGGCTGAATCGGCCGCTCGACGCGGTCAGATCGGGCCCTTGAATCCCGCCTTGCCCTGAGAAGCGATGGCACTTGAAGCACTGAGCCACGGCGCACAATTCTCGCCCGCGTTCAAAGTTGCGTTTGCCAGTGATCTTGCTCAACTCGCTCTCTAACTCAGCCACGGTCCAGGCTTTCACCACAGCTCGCGGTTTGTAGTCCGCCAGCGGATCACGCGGTGCCGGCAGATCACCAGCCAACTCACCCAGTTGCTGCTTCTCTTCTGCGTTTAGGTTTTCCATCGCAGCGGTGCGGATGTTGGCTAGGAAGCCACCAAACGAGGCGCCCCCACGTGCGCTGGCCACGTCAAAGAACCACTGGTAATAACCTTTTCGATTCTCGGCGGTCCAACCTTCCTTGACATTACGCAAGCAGAAGGCGTAGTGAATTTGATCTTCTTGCGCGCTGGCAAGCTTCAGCTGGGCGACGCAGCGATCAACGATCTTGGGTGCATTCAAATGCACTAACACCACAGCCAATTCGCGGTTGACGAGCGCGTCTTTACCAGCGAAGTGCTTGTCAAGTTGAGCGAGGATTGCGGTCCGATCCGCGTCGCTGGCAGGCGCGAGTCGCAAGAACACCAATTCATAGGCACGCAGCAATTCAAGCTTGGTGGCGACCCCCAGTTTCGCAAAGTCGATCGCGGCTAACTTCTTAAGCAGGGCAGCTTGATCCTCTTTCGAACCGGTGCGAGCGAGCGCATATGTGGCAGTGATGATCGCTTGAGGATCAGTGACCTTGAGTGCTGCTTCTCGCCACTTGGCGACCGGCAAATGTTCCAAAGCGATGCGCGCTGCGGTGCGAATTGCACGGTCGGCATTACCCAACTGAGCAACGGCGGGTGCAATGGCGGCATCGGTCGGTTTCGTGTGAAAGGCCTCGAGTTCTTTACGCAACTTGCGAGCCGCAAGCGCCTCAGGTGGATCTTGCATCTTGCCAGGTGCCGTCGATTCAGTTCCTTTGTAGCTGAGCTTATACAGCGCCGATTGAGTCTTGCGACCACCCACGGTGAAATACATCGCACCGTCAGGATGGATCACCAAATCGGTAACCGCCATCGGAGCTGCGGTTGCAAACGATTCGAAAGTGCCAGTGTAGCTCGAGCCGTTGGGGGTCATGTGCACCGCATAGATTACCCCGTAGCTCCAATCGCAAATGAACAAAGCGTTCTGGTATTTGGCTGGGAACTTGGCCCCCGTTCCAAACGCAATCCCGGTTGGTGAGCCAGGGCCAATGTTGACGACAGACCCAAAACTGTCGCCGTAGTAATCAGGCCATTTTCCGGTTCCATTTCGCCAACCAAATTCAGCCCCACTGATGCAATGATTGATTCGTGTTGGGCGATACCAGGGTGTACCGATATCCCATTCCATGTCCGCATCGTAAGTGAACAACTCACCATCGGTGTTGAAAGCGATGTCGTACTCGTTGCGGAAACCAGTTACCATCAGTTCCACGTTTTCACCATTCTCGTCCATGCGGCAGATCCAGCCGCCAGGAGCCATACGATCTTTCATAAATCCGCGAGCGTCAGGCATGCGGCCCAGCAGGTGATCTTCACTCCAGTGACGAGGAACAGCTCCCGTGGTTGCCTTCGCTGGAAAGTCGGTTTGATTGCCGCAGCAGAAATAAATCTTTTTGTCCGGCCCCAAGATTAATGCGTGAGGTCCGTGCTCGCCGGCACCATCCTTGAGAGGAATGATGTGCTCTACTTTGTCGTATTGATCATCGTTGTCGGTGTCGCGTAAGCGATAAACACCAGGGCCTGTTGGTCCCTTGCCGTTGATGTTGATGTACAGCGAATCGTAAGCACACAGTAGGCCTTGCGCCATGCCGATATCGACTTTCAATTGCTCGATCTTGGCCTGGTCGTTTCCTGTTCCGAGCGTCACACGATAGAGCTTGCCGTATTGATCGCTGGTGATCAGACGCCCTTTGGGATCGACGCACATGGCGACCCACGAGCCTTCGGTGTCTTTTGCAACTTTGTGAATCAGTTCAACTTCGAAGCCTGGCAATGTGCGGAACTCACTCTTTGCGGGCTTCGTGTCTTGAGCCACGACTGGCGCGATCGTCAAACTCAGCAACAAGGCAAGGGTGTAAAACAGTCTTGGCATGACCTAATCCAAAATTTTTCTTGGGACTTCTTGATACGTGGGACAGTAAACCGTCAAAGCTGGCTCACTATGAACGGAAACGCTCCATTATGCAAGTCAACAATGCACTCGGCCTCTATTCTAGTCACTGCTGAAAGTAACTCATGCACCGAGGCTCCGCCAAACTCCACTATACTGCTTCGAACGACGGTTAGGCTCGGGCTGCGGTGGGGACAAAATTGGGGACACAGAATGGCTATTTCGTGGAAGCAATTGGGCGAAGATTGGCTGGTCGAAGATCCGCAAGTAGCACTCGGGTGGCGCGATGGCGCACTGGCCGAAGACAAGCAGAATCTCATCGATTACTTGCAGATGCAATTAGCGGTCAACGGTCTACCCGTGCCTGCAACACCCAGTTCAAGCACGCACAAAGCGATGTGGCAAGGTGCGCTACTTTCGAATCTGCAAGAAAAGAATCGTCTTCTCTCCGAGCATCGACCTGCGGTCGATCAGCGCATCGAGAATTTTTTGCACAGCTACTTGGGGGACTCTCTGCAAGGCGAACCTTTGCACTTGCCACATCCGACCCTGTGCCTTGATCGGCATGGGATGGCTCGGATTCTAAGTCTGCCGGCCGAAGGTGATCGTTTTGAAAACGAATTACTCGCCAGTTATCGCACCCACAACGGAGTCGTTCACAATCCGCGCGCGGACCGCCGGACCACTCAAGGCACGTTCCATGTCTGCGAAGGCGGCTTACCGATTCCGGATGATAAACGCGCAGTGCCAAAAGGTGTCTTTGCACAGTTGCTGCAATTGGCTTTCCAACCACCCGCTGATTCGCTGGCTCTGCCCTATTCAAGTGGTAACGATCAGGCGGCACGCACCTTTGTGTCGCTGCTTGTGCGACCGCTTGTTTGTCCTGCGGTACCAGGTTACTGCCGACACAAGACGATGGAAGTTCGCTTCTTTGCGCCGGGTGGCTTGGTGAGCAACCTGGACTTCGTTGAGTCAATCTTTGGCAATGCCGGCGATCCGTTGTTGCCCGAGAACGATGCCGGTCTGGATGTACTGCACTGGTCAGGGCATACCGGTTGTGTGATCCTAGCGCCGCATTTGACTCAAGCAACCAAATACGAACTCGGCTTGCCGCATTGGGACGATGCAACCGAGCGACAGCAGCGCGACGGGATGTGTTATCGAAATCGCGATGACCAGTACAACGATGGTAGCGCATTCAAGGTAACCTGTCGAAACTCAGCTGGTGTGATAGTCACACTAATCGCTGACAACTACTTCGGCTATTGCAAAAAGGAAGTGAAGACTCAGATCAGTTATGCGGCCAACTTGATGGGCAACGTCGAAGAAGAACATGCTGGCGGCACCATGGCGTTTCCGAGTTACAGTCTTGGTGACGAATTCCAAGTCAATAGTCAACGCTACAACGGTCGGACCTTTGCCGATGTTGCCAGAGACTATGTCGAATTTGTTGAAGTGAAATCTGAAGGTTACGGCGTTGACAAGTTCTGCGAGCGTCTGATCTACATCCCCGAGAACGCCCGCGCAAGCTTGTATGACCAATCGATTCGTTGGCAGAGCGCTGCTGGTGAGTTTGGTATCTCACTTGAACCAGGCAAGGTTTACATGGCGCCCAGTGGTTACAAGATCCACATGGAAAAGCACCCTTCTGCCCCGTCATGGCGGTTGATTGGAACCAGCGGTGAAGGCATTGTTTGTCACAAGCCTTGTACGGTCAGCGGCGGAGGTAAGAGCGAGATCAGCAAGTCCTTGCGAGATTACATGCTGAGTGGACCAATCTTTGTTAACGAATTGAAATCCGACTTCGATCAACTCGATGAACTGTTCTCCAGGGACTACTCAACCCGTTGGAAGGCCGATTCCACGGAAAAACCCAACTACCAGGAACGCACCAGCCGTTCGGTGCTCGATCCGCATCGCACACTAGGTAGCGTGATCAAGTTGTTGACGCCATCGCGTGAATACACCGACGAATACAACGCTTGGTTACGATCGATACCGGGTTCGATCTATGCCATGGCGTTTATCATTAAACGCTTTTCAAAACCTGAATGGCAGGGGAACTGGCGCGAGCACTTTAGTGTGGATGTCGTTAACGGTGAACCCGGTCATGAACTGAAGTACCACAATCGCAAACTGGTGGGCATGTACTTGCGTGTTGGACTCGACAGCGAACGACGCTGGCAGACCTACAAACTGCGTCAAGACTTCGCGGCGGCCTTTAAGATTCAGTTGGAAGATGACATTACCGCATCTGTAGTCGTCCCCGGAAAATATTTAGACGAACAAGTCAGTGCGGATCGCAGCTACAAGTTCGTTGCCAATTGCGAATACCGTTTGTTCCAGCGGCCCGATGACGCTGTCCATCGCGGTTTGGACAAACAAACGGAAATGGACATGGCAGCGCCTGATAACTTCTTCTGCAACTTTGAACCACTGGATCGCGAGCACGCCGAAGCCATCGTTAAAGACGTGATGCATTTTGATCAGTTCACCGAGCCGATGCAAAGCATGCTGAAGGAGTCGTTGGCGCAGGGCGCATCTTATGTCGTAAGTTCCGCGCATCCCCGCATGGTCAATGGCGAACCGTCAAAGAATCCCCGCTATTTGCAAGATCGACAGGATTTGGCCGAACCCGAAGAACGCTACATTGCGATGCGTGGCCTGAGGCTTTTCCGACGCTTGGCTGCGAACGCTCCGATCTATCAGCCCGTGTCTGCGGTACTCTCGGGGCGCCGCAATAATCCACCAGATCGAACTGCTGGTATCCGTTCGCTGGCCGTCTACAACCCGATTCACTACCAAGAGCTGCCCGAATTGTTCATGGACTATGTCTGCTCTTTGACCGGCAAGAGTCCGTCGACCACCGGCGCAGGCAGTGAAGGTGCCTTAACTAAAAGCCCCTTCAATGCAGTGGCTCCCGTGCATGATTTGAACGCGGCTTTGGTCAGCATGATCCTCACGCGACTGGGCGGTTACTCGACCGCAGCGGGCTTCATCGGCAACTACGTCGAAGTTGGTCACGATGTCAGTTTGTTGGTACCCGAACTTTGGTGTCGTTTGACTCCTGAAGAACGCGAACCGCAGTTTTTGATCGCTAGCGGAATGTTGCAACAGTTGGAAGACTACACGTATCAAGGTCGCACGATCCTGGCCAGTCGCCTGGGCTATCGCATCACTTCACGATTCATTCGTAGATTCTTCGGCCGCATGTTCGATAACCCGGATAAGGTTTTCGATGAACGCATCCTGTGTCCCGAAACCCAAGATCCCGATTCGTATGCGGATGGGATCGAGCACATTGTTGAAGCCCAGCAGCGAGTTGCCTTGCAGTACTTTGAAGACCAAAGTTACCAGTTTGCGTGTCCGCCGTTGCAAGCGGTCTTGTCAGTCATGGCTTATGGCAATTGGAATGGTAAGTCGATTCGCGATCCCGAAGTCCGAGCCCTGTTCAGCTACGATGCGATGATCTCCAGCGACTGGTACCGAGCTCGACTGAAGGCTAAACGCAACGCCGACATCCAACTTTGGCAACGTCATTTGAACTATCTAACTCACTACTGTTCCAAAACGACTCACGCCGATGTCGTTAAACGGATGGACTTGCAGCAGCGCATCCAGCAAGCCACTGATCGGCTGGCCTATTTCAATACCGAAGCGTACTTGCAGCGCATAGAGGGTACGCTCGGGACGGATCCAGCCTTGCAATCCTAAGATCATTGAGATCTGGTTCCCAGGCTCTGCCTGGGCTGTGCGACAAATAGCAATCTTTCAAAAATCTCTAGCGAGAGTTTTGTTACAGCTTCGTTTTGCGTCAACGCAATCGACAAGTGAAAACGCTGTGGCTCCCCTCGCCCCGGAGTACCGGGGCGATGGGGAGTTCCTTCGTTCGTGACTGTGTTGCCCGAAGAGGAACAAAAGTTACATAATCGGATTCTGTCTTATTGCTATTTGTCGCACAGCCCAGGCTCCGCCTGG
>JANRMD010000202.1:0-5335 GCA_033761895.1 Pirellulaceae bacterium
GAAGTGCTGATGGCATTGTGAACTAAGGGCATCGTGAACTAAGGACAGGCGTAGCGAGATGGGTGGGTTGCTCTCGCCGAGTGCAACCATCTGCACTGGACAGGGACGCTGGTCGCACCCGGCAGGAGCAACCCACCAAAGCGTGTTGCGACTCGGCCATGCGTTCGCTGCTAACAGCATCAGCCCTCGTCGCCATTCGTCCTGACGCCTCAATTTAGTGAGAAGCCCAACGATCCGCAGAGTAATTCTGCGGGATTCGCCCGCGCGGTCGATCGCTGCTGTCGCTACATCTCGTTAGCGAAGCCATAGCAGAAGTGCTGATGGCATTGTGAACTAAGGGCATCGTGAACTAAGGACATCTCGCCGAGTTCAACCATCTGCACTGGACAGGGACGCTGGTCGCACCCGGCAGGAGCGACCCACCAAAGCGTGTTGCGACTCGGCCATGCGTTCGCTGCTAACAGCCTCAGCCCTCGTCGCCATGCATCCTGACGCCTCAATTTAGTGAGAAGCCCAACGATCCGCAGAGTAAATCTGCGGGTTTTGCCGGCGCGCTGCTGGGTAGATCGAGCTATCTTCGCAGTTCTTTACTCAACCGTGTTCGTCGCGACGAAGTCACTGCACATCGACGACGTCCACGTCGATCGCCAAGTTCTCTTTATTCGCCAAGGGAAAGGCCAACGCGATCGCTACGTTCCCATCGGCTTGCGAGCTCTACTCTGGATCGCCCGCTACGTCGAACAAACTCGTGAGCAGCTAGCCATCGATCCCAAAGAACGCACGCTATTTCTGACGTTGCTAGGCACGCCTATCAATCCCGATTCACTGACCGAATACGGGCGACGATAAATCAAGAGCGTTAACATTGAAAAGCCCGGAGCCTATCACATCTTCCGTCACTCCATGGCCACGCTCATGCACGACGCAGGCGCGGACATCCGCACATTCAAGCCATTTTAGGAAAAGTGACACCACGATACTGACGCATAGCACAATCGGTGGATACATGACGGCTGAGAGTACGCGATCGCGCGGTTGCGAGGAGTTTTCTCGGAACGTCGACACCTGATCGAGGACTTCCTCAAGGTTGCCCGCGTGCTCGCCGACACGAACCGCCGATCATCATATCGTCAAACAGCCAGCTTTCTTGTTGCATGGCTGCCGCCAGACCTTCACCCGTCGACACACGATCGCGCAGCGCGTCCAGCGGAGCTTGCAGTCCCGAGCGAACTTGTGGCAAGCTGCAATCCATCGCTTCCAGCAACGGTACTCCGGCTTGCAGCAAAGTGGAGAGCTCACGCAGAAACTCGGTCAATGTGCCGTAGGTTATTGCCAAGTCGGTTCCCAACCCTTGCGATAGGGCTTGGTGACAAACGCTTGAGCTTTGTCGTGATTGGTGATCTTCAGCGACTTTGAATCCCAGCTGAGTTCCTGTCCGGGGAAGCGAATGCCGATGGTGCCAAGCAAAACGGTTTCGGTGAGCGGCCCAGCGTAGTCGAAGTGCGAGGTCGTCTCACCAACGCCGCGACAGGCGTCAGCCCACTGCGTGTAATGATCCACTTCTGCGATGATGGGCAAGCTGGCAGCAGGGAACTTGGCTTCGGGGAAGATCTTGGGCATGGCTACGTGTGGAATAACCAGCGTTCCTTTTTCGCCGATAAGCACTGAGCCGGCGGCGGGCAATGGATAATCCGCAGGAACATCCCCCAGTTGATCACGTGGAGGAAGAACGCCGATGCCGTCGTACCAAGTGAGATTGAGGGATTTAGCCGCTGTGTATTCGGTGCCGTCAAAAACGTAGCGAACCGTTGCGCGATCAGTCCAAGTTTCAGGCATGATCTCAGGTGCTTGAGCGGTGAGTGATTTGGGCGGATTCAACTTTAGCGACTTGAAGACTGGATCCAAAATGTGACAACCGAAGTCACCCAGCTGACCGGTGCCATACGCTTGCCAACCGCGCCAGTTGAATGGATGGTACATGCCATTCTTGAATGGGCGTTCGGCAGCGACACCTTCCCAAAGGTCCCAGCGTACATTCGCCGGTACAGGATCGGAACCGGCCGGACGCGGAATATGTCGTGGCCAAGCTGGAGTGCCGCTTTGCCACGAGTGCACTGACTTTACCTTGCCGATCTGGCCCGTATGCACCCAATGAACTGCCGTGCGATAGGCTGAATGCGATTGAATTTGATTGCACATCTGCGTCACGGCTTTGTATTTCTTGGCGGCCAATTGCATTTGGCGAGCTTCAAAGACGGTGTGCGTGAGTGGTTTTTGGCAAAAGACATGCTTGCCTAGTTGCATCGCGGCCAGTGAAATTGGGGCATGCATAAAGTCCGGCGTCGAAACCAGCACCCCATCAATGTCCTTGGCTTCATCGAGCAGTTTGCGCCAGTCATCATAGCGCCGCGCGTTGGAGTACTTTTCTGCAGCTTGGCCCAGGTGATTCTTCGAGCTATCGATGTCGCACAGCCCCACAACTTGCACCGCAGAACTGGCTGCGACACCCGTCAAGTCACTCCAACCTTTACCACCAGTTCCGATGCTGGCGATGTTCAAGCGATCTGCCGCTCCATAGACACGCGAGTATTGCAGGGCCGGCAAAGTCACAGCGGCGCCAGCGATTGCAGTGGACTTAAGAAATGAACGACGATTGCGGGTGGACATGGCGGGACTCCTATCGGTTGGATGGAACTTGAGACACTTTCGATTTGCCATCGCTGATATCGCAAACAGACAAAGTATGTCTCACTTAGGATGCGATTGATTCTAACTCAATCGCAAGAGCCGGATGAAGCCAGTCGAGCGAAAACTCTTAAGAAAAGCCGATTCGGCTCAGCTGTTTGCCCTGAGTTGGCACTATCCAATCTGCTGCTCATCCAGCTGATAGCGACTGCAGGTTTTGAAGTTACGAGCTTCAGCCTTTCGCGCCCCGACGCGTTAGCGAGGGACCGAGCTACGGCGTCGACTTGACGATGCAGAAAGGTCCCTCGCTAACGCATCGGGTTATGAAAAACCAAGCCCACCATCGTCCGAATCGCTTCAGAGCAACCAATAGCGCAACATCAAAAACTGCCGGGCGAGGTTGGGAGTTTGGTATAGAATCTATCCCAGTGGAGCAGTTGGAAACGCAGGGATCCGGTAAGACGTGCGTTTGATCAAATCCCGAAGCAATGGCATTTCAATTTCAAAGCACCAGACCATGAAGCAGAGGCGACGCATCTTTCTGAGATTCGGCCTGAGATCGATTTTAACTGTGACCACCATCGTCGCTCTCTTCTGCGGGGTTTGGTTACGGCAGGCTATGGTACAGCGCGATGTAAGCCAAAAGTTGGAGCGAATCGGTGTCGATTTGAGTATGGGTGAAGTACCAACATGGCTGAGTTGGCTGCCCAAGTCTGTTCTAAATTACGAGGGAGGTCACTATTTCTGCCCCGTAACCGCAGCCACTGCAGGCTGTGCAAATGTAAGGAGAGAAGGACCGCCAGTTTTACCGCTGCTGGCTAAATTGCCCAGCCTGAAGTCGCTTCGAATAGGAAAAGTGGCACTGCGAGGTGAAACCCTGAAAGGGTTGGCAGATTTCGCAAAGCTTGAAGAGCTGATCTTGCTCGATGGCAGTTTCAACAATGATGACATCGCTGCTATTCCACGGTTGACGAGGTTGAAGTACCTAGATCTTTCACGGAACACCGAATGCTCAATACTTCCGATTGGCTTGTCGAATCTCAGGGTCCTGAATTTGGACGCGACGGCTTTTTCTGACGAAGGCATGCAGCAGCTTGCGAAGTCCAACAAATTAGAATCACTTTCACTAAGCTACACGCGAGTTTCTGACCAAGGCATGGACAAGTTAAGTCCACTCCAACGTCTCGCAGTCTTGGATTTAGCGTGTACGTCCGTAACCGGTGAGCACTTATCCAGCCTTCGCTCGCTTCGATCGCTAAGCTTGGGCGACACAGCGCTCTCAGAGCATCACTTTATTGAAATCTGCAAATTGCCAATGCTCACGAGCTTGAATGTGCAGGATTGCCGAAAAATTACTGAAGTAGGCCTACAGGGGCTCAGTGGCAGCCGCATTTTGGAGAATCTTGATTTGACCGTCGATCGTTCCACAATCACTTCGAACTCGATCACGACTTCCAAGTAGTCAAGGGCTACGGAAAGGGCTACGGAGTAGATTTAGGCGATAAAGTGTTTACACCGGAGCAACTTGAGCGTTTGTTTAGCCTTCACGAAGTTCGCCGCATAGCTGGGCACACGTTAGATGATTCGCACTGTGAACTCATCAAGAACACCGCCAGCTTGGAATCAATAGATTTCTCGGGATCACTTGTTACCGATTCTGGCGTTGCGCAGCTGGCGGAACGACGGCGGTGGAAAGATCTGGATTTTACGGACACTCAAGTCACACTCCAGGGGATCGACCGCCTTGCAAGAAATGGAACGCGAGTAGCAACACTCAGGATGGATTCAATAGAAGACACCGAGGCTTTTATTGGTGTGATTCGGCAATTCAAGGGGCTTTCAACGTTGGGGTATCCGTATTCTAAGCTGCCGAAAGCGGATGCGATCACGATACTGTCGTGGTGTTCCCAACATCCGAAGGAACTCTACGACACGGCTCAAAATTCGGGATTGCTGAGCACCGAACTGATCCCGTGGATGTTAGGAAAATCAAAGTACACTACGGACGACAACCAAGTGCATTTGAACGGCGCGTTGATCGATGCAGCGAAACTAAGCGAGTTTACTCCCTCTCTAAACCTTCAGTATGTCACCGTTAACAATGTCGCCTGCGGCTCAACTCAGTTGTTTGCCAAGTTGTGCGAATGCAAGGGACTAGTAGAGCTCAAGCTGTACGATGTACCCCTGGACAGGGATCTGATCTTGAGACTAAAGGAATTGAATCGCCTCAGACACTTAAGCCTCATCCGCTGCGGAATAACCGATGAGCATCTGCCGACTCTGAATGAGCTTTCGCAATTGCACGAGTTGACTTTGGATTCGAATCAAATCAACGGCAGTGGTTTGCAGGACTTTACGCTCGCACGCCAACTCGACCTGCTCTCACTTCAATCGAATCCGTTGTCGTCAACTGCATTCAAGGTCTTGCAGGAATACGCTCAGCGATTCCCAAGCTTGCGAATTGAGTTCAGCGAGTGAAGAAGATCAAACCCGAGCAAGACGACTGTTGCGAGGCTTGTTGAAGCAAGGCAACGTCAGTCATCGGCGCTAATACGTGGATGCCCCACTGAGCCGACGGCGCTAGCCGCGGGTAACCTACTGAGCCGACGACGCTAGCCGCGGTTGACCTACTGAGCCGACGGCGCTAGCC
>JANRMD010000203.1:0-12570 GCA_033761895.1 Pirellulaceae bacterium
CTCCGATCCGAGCTGGCGTATATCGACGACGATCGCCGCCCGGATTTATTTGACATCAAGTATGTTCGCGATGAGCTGCTTTATTACTCACGGGACGAAAACCAGTTTTTTCGTCGTCGAATGTGCTTCATGTTTGTGCTCGACGCAGACTTGACCAGCGCGCGAGTTAAGGATCCAAATGCGAATTGGCAGCGCATGATCTATGCTCTCGCCATCATCGTCGTTGCAGTTCGTGCGCTCAGCGAATGGCTGAGCAACGATGCCCTGCGCTTCGAGATCATCTTTCGAGAGGATTCGCAAAGCGAGTTCCTGACGGACGAACGCACCCTTTTGGAGACCATCTTTCACGACGAAATGCAAGCCGGCGTGGTAAAAATCGATAAGCTATCGAGCCAATTGACCTTGGATCGGTGCCAGAGCAATGCCCGTGAATGCCTTTGTCACTGCACCGTATTGCATGCGACTCAGACAAACGCCTTCGTACAGCAGGTTGCACTCAGCGACAGCGATGAACAAAGTCGCATGCTACCATTGATCGCGTTACTGTCGTTGGCTGAATCCCATCCCGTGGTAAAGTTCGACGATGTCGTGGCTCAGACGGAAATTGAGGCCGATGCCTGGCGGGCCGCCTTGAAGTGCCTATTCGATGCTTGGTTGTAACCGACCTGAATACAACCCTGAACGCGTCAGCAGAAAGGTTCACAGTCTGTGGCTACGATTCGCATGAGCATCCGGGTTTCCGGTGTGGTCCAAGGCGTTGGCTTCAGACCATTCGTCTGGCGATTGGCACACCAATTAGGTTGCTCAGGCTTGGTCTGCAATGATTCCAGCGGTGTCACAATCGAAGTCCAAGGCCCCGAAACGCAGGTGACTGAGTTTCTTCGTCGATTGACAAACGAAGCTCCTTCGTCGGCGATCATTGCGGACATAGTGGCCAACCTCTGCGCAGCTATTGAGGCTGAGCCTGACTTTGTCATTGCTGACAGCCGCCCTGCGGAGCGATTCACAGCGGGCGTTCCGCCAGACATAAGCGTCTGTTCTGATTGCCTTGATGAATTGCGAAACTCGGCGAACCGTAGATTTAACTACCCCTTTATCAACTGCACGAATTGTGGTCCACGGTTCACCATCATCAAGTCGCTGCCATATGATCGACAGCTGACCACCATGCAGGGCTTCAGGTTATGCGACTCCTGCCGGCAGGAGTATGAGTCACCCGGAGATCGGCGTTTTCATGCAGAACCGAATGCCTGCCTCGAGTGTGGTCCGAAGATCTGGTTTATCGAGTCCCATGAGACCTATGTCGATTTTGACCGCGTGTCTGTCGAAGCCCGCGTTTCAAATCCTCAAGCAGAGCGAGAGCGTTCGCGAAGTGTCTTGGACACAGTAAGAGAGAGAATCGCCCATGGACAGACGATCGCAATTAAGGGCGTTGGGGGTTTTCATTTAGGTTGCGACGCCACCAATCTCGTCGCTATTGAGCAACTGCGAAGGCGAAAGCGGCGGCTGGAGAAGCCCTTCGCAGTCATGGTGGCAGATCTTGAGACCTGTGAACTGTTTGCGAAGGTTAACCCAACTGAAGCAAAACTGCTGACGAGTCCGCAGCGGCCAATCGTGTTGCTGGAAAAGAGACTGAAGACTGATTGGCTGGACGCCGTCGCTCCTGGCAACCCCTTCATCGGAGTCATGCTAGCCTACTCGCCGTTGCATTATCTGTTGATACCCCCGAAACAAATCTGGGTCATGACCTCGGGTAATCTTTCTGATGAATCGATTGCTATTGGCAATGCTGATGCCTGGGTACGACTGAGGAGCGTCGCTGATGGATTCCTTTTTCATAACCGACCTATTTGCGTTGCATGTGACGACTCGGTGATTCGTTCAACCGATCAGGGGATCTTGCCCATTCGCCGGTCACGAGGATACGCGCCCTTAGCGGTTCAATTGCACAAGCGGTCGAGTACTCACGATCGGCCAACAGTTTTTGCTACTGGCGGTGAATTGAAAGCCACCGTTTGTTTGGCCGTGGGTTCACAAGCCTATCTCAGTCAGCATATTGGTGATATGGGCAATGTGGAATCTCAGCACACGATGGAGCAGGTCTCAAAGCACCTTCTGGAACTGTATCGAGCTCGGCCGGATGTTATCGCCTCCGACATGCATCCCGGTTATTTGTCCGTGGGCTGGGCCGAACGACTCGCAGGTGAACTCGGCATCCCTTTGATCAAGACGCAGCATCATCATGCGCATGCCGCCTCGCTGCTGGCCGAACACGGTTGGCCCGAGGACAAACAGATCATTGCATGTGTTTTTGACGGAACCGGGTTTGGTACCGACGGCACGATCTGGGGAGGCGAGTGGTTGCTGGCAAGCATCAAGGAGTTTCAGCGGTTCGGGCACTTGCGGCAGGTTCCATTACCCGGCGGCGATGCTTGTATCCTTCGACCCGCTCGCTCCGCCCTAGCGCATCTTTATGCAGAGTCGATTGAATGGTCCGCGAACCTGTCATGCGTGCAAACGTTAACGCCCGCTGAGAGCACGCTGCTAAAACAGCAGTTGGACAAGGGAATCAACTGCCCCAACACGACCAGCCTGGGACGCCTCTTCGATGCCGTGTCCGCGCTGGCTGGAGTGCGACAACAGATCAATTACGAAGGCCAAGCAGCCATTGAATTGGAGAGTCTGACGGAGCAGGTGTTTCGTGCTTCGGAGTATGAGGGAGCTTCGTATTCGTATCAGTGGGTACAACATGCCGCGTGGGAATTGCATCTAGGGGAGATGTTGCGTCAAGTGATTGCAGACTGCCAAGCGGGAATCGGCGCAGGGTGTATCGGTGCGAAGTTCCATCAAACGATGGCAAAGGCAACCAGCGACATTTGCGAGACAGCGCGGTTGAGCACTGGCATTGCAACCGTTGGGCTGACGGGCGGGGTGTTTCAAAACGTGCTGTTGACCCGACTGATTCGCAGCAACTTAGAAGAGAGGGGATTTCAAGTGCTCACGCATTCCCAAGTGCCGCCCAACGATGCTGGGCTGGCACTCGGTCAGGCGGCTATTGCTCGCGCACAAATGGCGTAACCCGCTAGTTTTCCGCATCAGTCAGGCACAGATCAACACAAAAAAGGCATGACCTTCGCGAAGAGCAACCCACCCATCTCGCTCCACCTGAGTTTCTGGGCTGCGAATACCGCCGTCTTGCACGGCGGATGGTTCTGCTTCTAACTAACGCGTTACGGGAGATGAAGTGGCCGAACGGTTGAGCCAACCATGCATGGGTCGATCGCTGAGGCCGCAACATCGCGCTCGCTAAGCGGTCAGGGATGTTGCGACTCGGCCATGCGTTCGTTGCTAACAGCATCAACGCTCGTCGCCATTCGTCCTGACGCCTCAATTTAGTGAGAAGCCCAACGATCCGCAGAGTAAATCTGCGGGATTCGCCGGTGCGCTGCAGTACTCTCTCAGCTCTTGAGCGTAGTTGAATTACTGCGGCACGGGTAGTGAGCCGACGGCGCTAGCCGCGGGTGACCGACGGAGCAATCGTTCATCACCTATAATCCGGCCAATACCGAATAGCGTCGAGCTCAAGTCGCATTGGTTCGAGTCAAGTCCATGGACGCATCAAACTTCGATACCCGCCGCTAACGCCGACGGCTCACTAAATCAACAGGCCGCTAGCCGCGGGTGACCGACGGAGCAATCGTTCATCGTCAATAAACCTGCCAATGCAGAATAACTTCAGTTCAAATTGCATTGGAATGAGCCAAATCCATACACGCTCCAAACTTCGAGACCCGTGGCTAGCGTCCTTACGCCCGCACATCGCAGCCTGTGGCGAAATACGAGTACGAAATACCTGCTAATCCTCTGGCAAGGGTTTGCCTTTGGTTTCGGGCAAGAAGAACACAACGACCAGGCCGAGAAGGAAAACCAAGCTCACCCAACTACATGCATCGCGGAATGCGCCGATCTTGGCGAGTGATTTGGCGGCCGCATCGGCATTTTCGGGCAACAAGCCCAAGGCGGATTTCTCCAAGTTTGACTTTAAGACGGCAAACGTAAATGGCCCTGTGGCGGCTATGAAGCGCCCCACGTTGTAGCAGAAACTCGTACCTGTACTTCGCAACCGCGTTGGAAACAGTTCGGGTAGATAAATCGCGAATCCTGCAAAAATAGCCAACTGGAAGAAGCCCATGACACTGGCCATCCAAATATCGTCTACGCCGTTGAAGCTGCGGAAGTAGTAAACCGTAGAGAGCAGCGCACCGATGAACGCTACAACGAATGTAGGCTTTCGACCAACACGTTGTGCCATGTACGAAAAGGCCAACATGCCGAAGAACGCCCCCAAGTTCTGGACGATGCCATTGAGACCTCGGTAGTAGGCAACTTGACTGGCAACTTCATTTTCGGCGACCCCTTTCTCTCGCAACGATTGGCTGATCACATCCCCGACCAATTCCGGCGAAAAGAATCCAATGCCCCACAGGCCAACGACCCCTACGATGCACAGCAACATCCCAAGAATGGCCGGCTTCTGCCATTTACCTGTCCCGAGAAGTGAAACATAAGAACCGAATTTGACACCCGTAATGCGGCCTTCTTCTCTGGCTTTAGTCCACTTTTCGGGTTCCTTAAGTCTGAACTGAATGAAGACGCAAAGAAAGGCTGGAATCGCACCAATCAGAAACGCATACTTCCAAGCCTCGGTTGGCTTCACCATTTCCGCTTTGATCAAACTACCCATGCCCATGCTGATCAGACCCGCCGAAATGTTGCCGACCGCCGATAGTGCTTGCAACAGCCCCAAAGCTCCTGGTCTTGCTCGGTCTGGAAGGGTGTCAGCGATCAGTGCAACAGCGAGTCCAAACACACCTCCCACACCCAATCCAGTGATGAAGCGGTAAATGGCAAAGTCCAGCCACGATGTCGACAGTGCTGAGAGTCCCGTAAAGAGCGAATACAGCAGCACAGTCAGCGTTAGCGTTTTGGCTCGCCCGATGCGATCTCCCACCGAACCAAAGATCAAGCCGCCGGTTGCCCAGCCCGCAACAAAGATCGATGTGGCGTAACCACCATAGGCGCCCACATTGGCATCCGCTGGTAAGAGGCTCTTCAGTGCGCTATCACGGAACAGAATAAACAACTGTTGATCCAAGCAGTCAAACAGCCAGGCAAGCGCGGCCATCGTAAACACAAACCAGTGGTAGGAAGTAAGTGTTTTCCACCAGGGTGTGTCATTAGATTCTGGTTCATTCATCAGAGTTACTTCATCGGAGAGGTGGGGAGGCCATCAGAATAGCTCGGCCTATGATAGCTCAAATCTTGGTACTGTTGGACCCCTCAAGCATTTCGAGAGATCTCGTAGCGGAATGCGTCAAGTATTTCGGGAGTAAGGCGGTGGCCCTCGAAAGCCTTGACGGCTTCCGCTACCTAATGATCGACAAGCCCTCAAGCATCTCGAGTAACCTCGTAGCGGAATGCGTCAAGCATTTCGGTGACCAGCCGGCCCGGATGTTGCGACTCCGCGAAGCATAGGCTGCTAACAAACTCAGCCCTCGTCGCCATTAGTCACCGCGTCTCAAGTTAGTGAGAAACCGAACGATCCGCAGTGTAAATTTGCGGGATTAACCGATGGGCGTTAGCCCCGGTTTTTGCTCTGGTAACCGCCGCTAACCCTTCAAGCATTCGAAAGTAATCGGTGGCCCTCGAAAGCCTTGACGGCTTCCGCTACCTAAACGATCAACCAGTGATCCGTATTCACTTCGTTTCGCGCTTGTCCTTCAAGAACGCGGCCATTTCAGTCACCTTTTGGTAGCCTACAAATCGGGCGGCTTCGGTACCGTCGGCGGCAATCATCACGCCAGTCGGATAAGCCTTCACTTCGTAGCGTTCAACAAGATCCTTGCGCTCGTCGCCATCGACCATCACACACATCACTCCGTTCGACGCATCGACAACCTCTTTAGCTGTAAAGACCAATTGCGTCATCATCTTGCACGGTCCGCACCAAGTCGTTTCGAACTTGATGAAGCAAGGCAGTTTTTTGTCGGCGGCTTCAGCAAGTGCTGCGTCAACGTCATGTCGAAACTCAAGCGGTTTCTCAGCTTTGACCGCAGTTTTATCGGCGCCATAGGGATCGCGAGCTAGTTCGTCGGCCTCGCGCGTGATACCTGGATCGAAGGGATAGAGACGTACAGAACCAGCAAACGGGCTGTCAACTTCTAACTTGTAAGCGGTTTTACCTAACCAAGCGAAGTCGCCGACGCGCCGCATGTCGTTGCTATTCGTAGGCTGATCGCTTGATCGCAATTCCCACCAGTCCCCCTCACCGAATACCGCGTCATTATTCGAATCGCTTAGTACGATTGAGAGAGTTTCTTCCCCCAAGCTCATTTCACCAAACTTGTATCCACGTCGCGAAATCCGAATAACATCGGGTCGATCGGTTGCGGCTGGCACGGTTAACCAAAACACAACTGGGTAGTCTTCCGTGACCGTTTCCTCGCCGAGGTATTTGGCTTTCAGAGTGGCATTAAAGTTGGACCAGGTCATACCGCGTGAATCTGACATCGTTGCTTCAACGGCGGGCTCGTCGAACTTACCATTTCCATCCAAGTCAACGTACAGTTTCGTGTAGAGTGCCTCGAGATTTGTGCGTGTCACGAGTAGCTTGATTGGAGTCTGTTTTTCGATGGGCGCGCCGAGCACCACTTCTGCTAGTAGACCATCTACCCCTAGTTCCGCTGGCGTATCAAACGGCTCGAGCTTCAGTCCTTTGCCGGGTGGTGAGTAGCGCGGCGCCAACTTGGAATCGGCTTTACCCGCGGTGAGTTTCATTCTTATCGGTGCAACATCGCTCGAGCGAGACTTGGGTTCGGAAGGTTCGTCTTCGAAACGAATTCGGCTGGACTTTTCTAACTCGGACGATGCCAGATTGGTTTCGCTAATTGTCGATTCCATCGCGGGCTTGGCGGCTTCGCGCGGGCTTTCGGGTTGACAACCAGCAGCCAGCAAACACAACACGACCAGAGGGGTTCTACGCATCTCAAAATCCATCAAGAAATTGGTTCGATGTAGGCTTTGTCTCAAAAGGGGGCTGACCCTTTGGAGGGCGTGCAAAACCCGTTGCAAAACAGTGTGCCCGGAGAGGGTCAGACGTCTTTTGAGACAAAGCCTAGTTTAGACATGTTCGATCTTTAACTATTACTTTACACGCTAATCTGGTCATTTGTACGGATTGGCTGGCTGCGTTTCCGGATTCTTATGAATCCAGTTACAATTCAGCAGACGCGGCTCGAACGGCTCGGAACCGCTTGATGAACACAGAGCTCTTGGAACAACAAATATGATTCGATATGCGGTCTTGGCCATGACGCTGATCGGCCTCTGCGGCCAATCCAATGTCCCAGCGCGAGCTGACGATCAGCCGGTGGGGTACCATGCGATTGAGGATGTCGTTTACGGGCACAAAGATGGAATGGCGCTGACGTTCGACGTCATCGATCCGCTTAGCGATCGCAATGGCCGCGGGCTGATTCTGGTTTCGAGCGGCAGCTGGAATTCTAAGAAGTCAGATATTCTCGCCGACGAGGAACAGCGACGACAAAAAGATCATTGGGTGCAGGGCCTGATCAAAGGGGGCTTCACCGTTTTCATCGTTCGCCACGGCAGCAGCCCACGCTACCATGTTCCAGACATGACCCCTGACATTATCCGCTCTGTTCGTTTCGTTCGCGCGCATGCGGAACGATTCAAAATCGATCCCAATCAAATTGGCATTACAAGTGGATCGTCGGGTGGGCATCTGTCGTTGATGGCGGCGATGAAAGGCGATGATGGTATCGCGGATTCGAAAGATCCCATCGAACGAGTCAGCAGTCGCACGCAAGCCGTCGTGGCTTGGTTTCCACCGACGGATTTGGTCAACTGGAGTATCCCCAAAGGTTACGCGATGATTGAGCTTTCGCGGCCTGGTTTTTTTGAACGAGTGTTGGGAAAAGTGACGGACCTGGAACCGCAATTGCGAGACATTTCGCCGCTCTACTTTGCAACTCAAGACGCCCCTCCGCTGCTGCTGATTCATGGAGATGCCGACAAGACGGTCCCCCTTCAACAGTCGGAAGTTATGAAGAAGAAGTACGAAGAACTTGGCTTGAAGGTAAAGCTCATCGTGCATCCGGGCGGCGGCCATAGCTCTTGGCCCGGCGTTATGGATCAATACCCAGCGGTATGGGAGTGGTTCAACGAGCACTTGCGCTGACCCACTTCTTTTGGGTGCGACAAAACGAAGATTGCGAAAAGTCAAATCGATGACTCCGCGTTGCCTACCAATCCGTATTTCAGATCTGACTCATGCTCATTTCGATGCGTGGCCGGTTTGGTCCGAATACTATGACTCAGAAGAATTCAGAATTTGTTTTCAACTCGCGTCTGGCAGATTACTATCGAAACGAACTTGTTCGGTTAGCAAGTGCACTTAACTCTTCGCCTGATGCCATCAGACCAATTGAGTTTACCACCTTCTTTAGCGATGAACGTGGCTCTCCTATAGCTGGTGTACTCTCACAGCCCTGAGACACTACCGCTGACGACTCAGCCGCCCGCGCATCGCGCAGATGCGACCCACTCGTCGGCATTCATTACCAGCATCTCCGGCTAAAGGCAAGCTGAACTATCCGCAGAATAGATCTGTGAGATTCTCGTGCGTTTGGGAAACAACAGGAAGTGCCACGGTAAGTCCATCGGAAGAAAAAAAATTCTTCTAAACCTGAAAGTTGTGGCGGGTAGCGCAAGTTTTGCGACCTATACCGTTTGTCGACAACGCGTTTTCTGTTCAGAACGAGCGGAGCGTTGGAGTGGCACTAGTGGAGCGTCAAACTCAAACTTCTGGTTGCGAATCAACTGGTACGCGCAAGCGTCCGGTCTCGCTGCGTTAACCGAGTGCGAACGCATTACGGCTAATCCTAAAGTTTGAGTTTGATGTTCCACTAGCGCTGCCAGAGCAATCAGACCCGAGAAAGTGAGAGGAAATCCCATGAGTAAGCAAGCCCGCAATTACCGTCTGAATTTGGAATCACTCGAAGCCAGAAAACTGATGGCTGGTGATGTCATCGCTGCTTTGGAAGGCAGTTTCCTGCGAGTTGAAGGGGACAACTTCGGCAATCAAGTCGCGATCAGCCAAACAGCCGTAGGCGATGTGGTCATCGCCGGCCAAAATGGAACAACCATTAACGGGTTGCCTTCGGTTCGATTCGTGCGTCCGCAAATCAATGCGCTCGAATTGCGCATGGAAGGGGGCAATGACGTGGTTACCCTGCGGGGGCTGAACGTTGCGAACGATCTTTTCGTTGACCTCGGCGCCGGTGACGATCGCTTGACCACTCCTGCAACCTCCCCGGTCACCGTTGGGGCCAACGCTTCCGTGTTTGGAAGTGAAGGGAATGACACAGTTCAACTGAACTCCATGACTGTCCGCGAAGACCTCTTTGTTGATGGTGGCCTCGGAGCACTAAACGCTACCTTCAATAATCTTCAGGTCGACAAAGCGCTCTCAGTTCTCGGTGACGATGCCATCGACGTGATCAACATCAGCAATTCTCGCGTTGGGCTTGGGGTCGCTGTCGAAGCGAAGGGCGGCTCGGATCGCGTTTCCCTGACCGATGTCTCTGCTTTTGCTTTGTCGATTAACACCGATGCGAATGGCGCTATCGGCGCAGATCAAGTGAACTTGACCCGCGTGACGACGCAAGAAGACTTGGGTATCTTCACCGGTGCGGGTAATGACGTGGTGCGTCTCACCGATGTCAGCAGCGGCAAGTCGATCATTGTCAGCCTCGATGAGGGCAACGACCGATTGATCGCGACACGAGTTTCTGCAGCTGAGGATGCTGTATTCGAAGGTGGCGCGGGCGTTGACATTCTGGAGAACTTCGGCATGTCAGCCGGCATCAAACGCGAGTTCAAAGAATTTGAAACCGTTCGCTAAACCACTAGCGATCATCCAACATTCATCGATCAATACCGCACGATCCGAAACAGGGGACAGGCTTCACTTCTACGAGGTCTGCCCCTTGTCTGCTTGGGTCTCTGTTAGCCTCTGCTCGCCTCTGTTCGTACGGTGTGCGCAGTTCAGTGCGCAGTTAGAACGGCGGTGAGCATCGATGTTATACTTGAATAGTTGGATGTTTTCGCTTGAAGGTTGCAATCATGAAACAACTAATGATTCTGCTGCGTTTTATCCTGGGCTTTCTGCTGGGCATGCTGCTGGAGGGGCAGGCAAGTTCCCTCTATGCTCAGTGGGACTTGTCAAAGATGGTAACCATCTCTGGTGGTGAAGTTATCTACCATCCCAAACCGGTTCCCGCAGAATTGCTGAATCCGTGGCCGGCCGAGTTGGAACGCGAGTTTCAGCAGCGTGCTCATGCAGTAATTGCAGCCCAGTCGCGCGATACGAAGCCAAGTGTGAACACGTATTTTGAAAACGAGAAACGAAGCTATGGCTTCTTGATGGCGCATGTCTTGGGTGGTAACCGTGAAGTGGCTTTAAAGCATCTTCAGGCGCAGGATCATCAACATGAACAGTGGCATGCGGAGACTAAGGGCGTCGACTACTTCGCCTGTTTCACGTTAAAGCATCAGATGCGAAAGTACTTTTACTTTGGTGATCTTCTTGAACCAGAGTATCGACAAACTATGTTCGTGGGAGCAAAGCGTTGGACAGAGATCGACCCGCTCCGTCGACCGCACTATGCTTACGAAGCTAACAAAAGCGGCTGGGGGCCCGATGCTCGTAATAGTTGGGTCGATGTTCGTAGCACTGAAAATCTATGGTTAATGCGTACGAGCAGTGTTTATCTGATGGCGGAAGAGACGGGCAATCTGGAAACCGCCAAGCACTATCGGCAGCAACTGCTTGAATACACCAAGACACTGTATCGCGTAGGAATTGGCGAATGGGACTCGGAGAACTATCTCGGTCATTCGATCGCGCCGCTTCTGAATCTGTACGACTTTGCGCGTGACCTTGAAGTTCGCACAGCAGCAAAAGCTTGCTTGGACTTCAACGCGGCTGCTGGGGCGTTGAAGTACTGGCGTGGCGGTTTCAACGGGCCAACGAAACGCGATTACAACCACGCTCAGCCCTTCGGTGGTAGTGCCGCTAACTCACTGTGGATCTGGTTCGGAGACCATCCCCACGGCAAGGCTTCGAACTGGGAGTCGGATGAGGTACATCAAATCACCAGTGCCTATCGTCCTCCACTTGCCGTGGTCAATCTCGCCCGCAAGCGGTTTCAACGACCTGTTGAGGTCTTTGCCGCCAAACCAGCTTACGAAGCCACAACGGGTTTCGAGTCAGAGAGTTTGCCTGAGTACAGCGAAACGCAGTACATCGCACACACCTATCAGCTTGGCTCACTGACCGGAGGCACATCCATCGATGGCGACGATGTCAACGGATTCAAGATGCTGGTGTATGATGACGAACAAGGCGCCGTAGCATTGCACGCCATTCCGGGCAATAAACCAGAACTGCCGGGCTCGCCCATGTATAAACAAGGAGTTGTTTCGGCCCCCAACCGGGTTGCCCAGCATGGCAATCTTGCTCTGTGGCTGGTGCGAGATGGCAAATCGCCTTGGATGTGGGTGGTTCCTGCAAGTGTCGAAGTCGATCGGCGCGATGAGGTTACCATACTCAAGTGCGACAAGACTTGGGTCGCGATCCGTCCACTTGGCGCGACCAACCTAGAGTTTAACCAGGACCTGACTACGCAGCTTGAACAGAACAAGAATTCGAACTTTGCGGGGCATAAGGTGCTCAGTTGCCATGGACGTTCCCAAGAGTTCTGCGGCCTGCTGGTCGAAGTGGGTGAGCCCGAATCGCATGTAAGCTATGACAAGTTCGTGGAGGCAGTTACGCTTGCTGCTCCCGAGACGCACGAATTAGATCGAGGTCGCGTGAGCTACACCGCAGCCAACGGAAGATCCGTCGCCATCGAGTGGCATGATGCCCCGCTGCAGTTAGGTGTATGGCGCAACGGCGAACGGCGCGACTTGTCAAATCTTGCACTTTATGAGAGCACAATCCTAAAGTCTGCTTGGGGCTCCGGCGAACTCACCATCACCACCGACGGCGCGAGCTTTCACACGACTCGTTAGTTGGGTGCGCTGCTCTAGCAGGCTGCTGAAAAAGTAACCCAAAGCGATAGTTTTGATGTTGCGCAGTTTTGGGATTTACGGACCAAAGGTCCAGCGTTTGCCCAGCCCAGCTCAACGGGCTGGGGGAGTAAGGTGCAACTGGTCGTTAGGGCTGAAGGCCCGCCCGTTTGCCCAATTACTCGCGAACAAATGGCCGGGCCTTTGGCCCTACAATTCCTTATGCGTTTACACCCAGCCCTTTAGGCTGGGCTAGGCAAATAGCCGGGGGCTTTGCCCCTAAATCAATACAGTGGAACATCAAAACGCACACTTCGGGTTAGGATGGATCCGTCACATTTTGCAAATCGATTTTTCCATCAGCCTACTAGGTTATACTTGGGTCGCGTCGTCATAAGTGGCGGCGATTGCAATTGC
>JANRMD010000204.1:0-2387 GCA_033761895.1 Pirellulaceae bacterium
GGCTAGCGCCGACGGCTCACTAGCTCCATCAAGGCTTCCGCCCAATAATCCATAAGCCCTCGAGCATGTCGAGAGTCGGTCGGTTACTCCGCGGTGGCTGTGCGCCAACCGAAAGCGTGCAGGTTCCTTGCGTCGATGTAACGCGCGTCGGTGTTGGCGGACTTGAGCGATACAACGATCAATTCGCGACCATTGCGTTGGCTGCTGGATACCAAGCAAGCTCCAGCTGCGTCAGTAGTGCCTGTCTTTATTCCCGCATAGCCTTCGATGCCGAGCAAGCGATTGGTGTTCTCCCACTTGAGGTTACGCTTGTAACCGTTCGGCACCGAAACCACGCAGCCATGCTGCCGACAAGTTACGTAGTCTCGAAAACGAGGCAAATCCAGTGCTGCGCGGGCTAGTCGAGCCAAGTCGGAAGCGGTCGAAAGGTGGTCCTCGTGAGTTAGACCATGCGGATTAATGTAATGCGTTTGGTTCATCCCCAGCTCAGCCGCCGTTGAATTCATGCGTGCGACGAAGTGTTCGTAGGATTTGTCATCGGCCAGGGTTGGATCGCCAGCAAACTTACGGCCAAAGTGTTCCGCGAAGGCTACGGAAGCATCGTTGCCGGAAGGCAGCATCAGACCGTACAACAGTTCTCCAACCGTCAGTTGCTCACCTGCCTTCACCCCTGCTGTCGAGCCGACGGTGTCATCAGCGCGTTGGGAGAACGTAATCACTTCGTAGAGTATCTCAGGCTGCTCTTTTGCCATCTTTAGTACCAGATATGCAGTCATGATCTTGGTTGTACTGGCGATATGCGTCCGTTGGTCCGCTTTGGTTCCAGCCAGCACTTGGCCGTTCGCGCGGTCGACGATGACCCAGGCTTCGCAACTGACCTGAGGCGGACCGAGTGGCTCGTCGGCAGGCTTTAGTTCTAGTTTTTCCGAATTGACAACGCTCGGTTCGGCGACTGGAGCTTCGGCGTCGATGAGCGTCCCGAGTTGATTCCAAGTCGCCGCGTCAACAATACCCGATACAGCGATCTGCTTTTGGCGTTGAAAGGCCTTAACAGCGGCTTCCGTTGCGGGTCCGAAATCACCATCGACCGACAAGTTGGCGGGCGGTTCCATACGAGCATTGAGTGTACGTTGCAAGGCTTCAACCAATTCGCCCGTGGCGCCAATCTTCATCTCGGCACTCGTTGCCGCGTGAGCCTCTACTGAAGCGACGCCGCTGGGCGCGGGTTGATTTTTTTGGGCGAAAATGTCATAGGTCGCTTTCGCGATCTCGGCGCACAATCGATTCCCTGCATTGTCGTCCGTCCAGCGCGTATCGGTGTTATTGTCCGTCAGTACACTCAATGCCAGCGTGCAATCCTTGCCCATGATCAAGCCCGCATCAGTGCGAACGCGTGTTACCGATCCGGTCTTGTGAGCCACTTTGACGCCGGAAGGAAGCAGCAACGTGAATCGAGTTTTGTCATCGCAATTGAGCAAATGATCGAGCATCGCTTCGGTTGACTTTGGGTTGGCAAGCTCTCCCTTTTTCAATCGGATTAGCAGGTTCACCATGTCAAGTGCGGTGGTGCTGCCGAGGCCATACTTTTTACTTCGCTCAGGCGCGATGGATGTGTCTCCACGGAATACTTTGGCATGCAGCTGAGTCTCAGGAAAACCGAGGGCATTCATCGTCTTGGTAGTGGCAGGCAAACCGATGGCGTCGACCACGAGATTGGTGGCGGTGTTGTCCGAATAGACGATCATCAATCGAATCGCATCGCGAAGGGACAACGTCGTACCGGGTGAGAAATGGGTGGTCAATATTCCTGAACCTTGCACCATGTCTTCCTTTCGAAGTTCGATGCGCTCGTCCAAGCTGACCTTACCAGCTTCGACTTGCCGGTAAGCTTCAATCATCACAGGCAGTTTGATTAAACTAGCCGTCGGCATGGGGACTTCGCCACGCTTGGACCACAGTGTGTTGCTTTCAAAGTGATAGACTGCGACCGCAACATCACCTTTGTAGTCCTTCAGTAACGGCTGAATTGCGGCATCGAGGGCTTGGGTGAATTGCTTGGGGGCCTGGGCGAGCGAATTGGGCGCGAGCAGGTGGATGACCGATAACGCTGAAAGGCAAACCCCGACAAAACAACAGAAAGACCGCATAGAATTCGCTCCGGTGGCCAGTTCACGGTTCGCCGCCACGACGCAACTAGGCATTTTGAAGTAGTTAGGACACGTCTCGCCGATCGCCACCGAGTTTACTCGGTGGAATCAAGATTTTTCAGCTAAATCATCGCGCTAAAGCACTCTCCCGCCCGTTGGGATTGCAAGCACTGCTTGGAAACCGAAAGGGGGGGGGCGGGGGGTTTCGGTCAAGTTTGCAGTTAGCTAATCAGTCATCGC
>JANRMD010000205.1:0-18354 GCA_033761895.1 Pirellulaceae bacterium
GCAGTCGCTGGTTCTGAAGCGAGCCGCACCAAACCGTAGACCGAATTGTTGGCGCGTGGCGAACCATCCGCGTTAATGACTCGACCGCGAGCTTGCACTTTGCGTTTGACGACTAGACTAATCCGTTTTGACTCGCCCGCACTTAGGTTGAGTTCTTGAGCCCTCTGTGCGGCGGCTTCCCACGGATAGTTTTCTTTGGGCTCGATGCAGAAACCGTCAACTTCTACTCGCAAGTTCGAGTATTCAATCGAACTGGCAGTGAATTCCACTTTCCCATCGCGGATTGGGAAAGAGTGCATCATTGACGTTGGATGGCGACTGGGGCGGTTCTGCGAAAGCAGAGTTAGCTCAGCCAGTTTCCCCTCAAGCTCCTTAGCATTGGCCTCGTCCGTTTTGAGTTCTAGAACAACTCGCACGCCGGGTTGCATCGTCGCCGACGAAATCAAACCGGAGGTTGCGACACGATCCTCAAGGTTGAAGTTGTGCCAATCAGGGTGCGCGATCATGACTGAGAACTTTGCGTCCTCGGGCAATTGCGGCAACTCCAGCCGCCCCTTCGCGTCGCTGACAAATCGCTTTTTATCGGGGGATTCGAGTGTGTTTTGGGTCTCATAAACTTGGTTGCCATTCGGGTCGACAAAATTGAGCAGCGAAAGCTCAGCGCCTGCTAGCGGACGACCATCTGGCGAGCGAACTTCAATCCAGCTTGTAACAGCTCGACTGAGTTTGAACTCTATTTCCTTGGTGTCACCTGGCGACAGTGCCAGTAAACCTTGACTGGAAGTGGCAAAGCCTTTTGCGCCAACGCGCAGGTACATGTAACCAGTTTCAATTGGGATGGCGTCGATCTTGACCATCCCATCCTTGCTAGTCTTCCCCAATAAACCGATGGACTCGTACTTGCCCGTCCATTTCAGTACTTCCGCATCAGCATCGCCAATTGGCGCACCCGCTTCGTCAGTCACTTTGACCGCGATGTTCGCCGTGGTAACTTTGGCGTTTGAAGAGTCGTCTTGAGCGGCAGCAAGGTTATGAAAATCTAAACATAACAGCGCGAAGAGAAGTCTTGAGATCACGAGTATGGTTCCAAGCAAGGTTTCGTTTGCATTTTGGGTATAGGATACCACTACGATGGTTCCTTGTGCCGTTTTTATCTACGTGCATTGTGTTGGTGGGCTGGAATACTGCAATCTGCTCTTCTCAAGTTAGCTAGAAACCGAACGATCCGCAGAGTAAATCTGCGGGATTCAACACGGTGCAGGTCATGACGGTACGGGTGTGGGCGACACTGATCAGTCGGGTGGCTCGTGCGAGGTCTGAGAATACCGCTGGCTTGCCCAGCGGATGGTTCTGCTTCTAACTAACATCCGTGTGCTCTCAGTATTTTGAAAAGATGGCAGGCGTTGGAAAACGTTCCTCAATGCTCTCTGAATCGTTGAGATATTCCTCGCGAGGCACGTCAACTTGAGGCCAGCTCGTGGGACGGACTCGGACGACGCGACCGGGACGGATGCCTTCGATAATCAAGTCGGTCTCGAATCGAATTTGAATGCCGCTACTTCCCAGTGGCACAGGCCCGTCAAGTTTCTTGACTTCTAAAATGGTTCCTTTGGACGCCATGTGGGCGGGGCCATAGGCACCGTGGGTATGCTTCAACGTGTTTTCAGACGCATTCATCATCGCGGAGGAATCCTTTTGGAAATCAGCATAGAGCGATGCGTCCATACCACCGAACAAAGTTGCCGTCACCGTCGCTCTGCCAAATTTTCCGTACTCGACGGCATCAATCCAGGCGGGCATCCAGCGACTGCGGATAAAGGCCTTGTGCGTCTCCGATTGACTGCGTGCCGCGCGCTGCATTGCTGTGTCATCCAGCCAAATATCCGAAACGTGAAAGCGTGTGAATACTCCGTTAGGCGTGGGCTTCCAGGTAACACCGAGCTGAACCGGCTGCGCACCAAGCGACTTCTTACCTTCCGCGGGCCACGCGCCTTCGGAGATCAAATCTTCGATCGCCAAGCATTCTCGGCCTCGCCAAACGCGAGTCGCAGCATCAAACGTCATCGACTCCTCAGTCCCTTTTTCTTCCGTCGCGTCCTTAGCTACGCGACTTGCGACGATCATCCCCTGACCGTTCTTTAAGTCAACTTCTTTCAGTCTCCAAACTTTGCCGACACGTAAGCAGTAACTGGGCTCGTCCTCAAGCAGCAGCACGTGGTTCTCAGCAGGAAAGATCCCGGCACCGCGATTGTGGTTGGCATCCTTGGTTTTGTTGTCGACCGCCAATACCGGTACAGCGGATGTCTTTGGGTCCGGCGGGAGGAAAGCCAGAACGTGCAGCACGGTCCCCAGCGGAATATCACGTAGATCCGCTGGCGCTCCGTGATAGTTGACGATGCCATACGGAAGCATCGCGATTGGGTGCGGATCGTTGCGAAAGAACATCCCAGAGCCCTGCACGCGGATGCTGCCGCGGCGGTTTGCATGATCCACAAACACTAGCTCGCCTCGATAAGCATACCCCTTATCTATAGGTGGAAATGTTCCAGCTTCGGGACGAAACACCTCGTTCTTGGTTCTTTGTTCTTGGTTCTTAGTTGTTTGTGCGTCGTCCTTTATTGGGTCTTTGCCGAACGAGGTGGCGTGACAGAACAACCACGCACCAAGAACAAAGCAACAAGAACGAAAAACGAAGAACCACGAACTAGGAACTAGAGAACTCTTCATAATTCGATCACCTTGTTACTATCACCAAACTGGTCAGCTTCGACGCCCATGCGCTGAGCCATCATTAGTAGCAGGTTGCTCATGTGCGCCTCCGCGTTCGCTGGTCGACTGCAGAGCTGATAATGCGCTGTGGTCAGCGCACCGTCGGCGCCTAACGCGTAGCCTTGGAAGCCTGCGGCGGTTCTGTTGAAATCGAGATGGCTGCCATGCTTGAGACCAAGGTCAGAACCGCCAGCGAGCACTAGTGGCAGGTTAGCGTTGCCGTGGCTGTGCCCGTAAGACATACCGCTGCCGAAGAGTGCCATCGTCGAGCCGATCAGTGATTGGCCATTCAGGTCTTTGGTCTCGGCCAGCCGCGTGAGGAAGTAACTAAACTGCTCAATCGCGAAGGTGTCGTAATTGGTGAGTTTCTCCATGTAGCCTGGATCACCGCCGTGGTGACTGAGCTGATGACGTGACTCTGTGATACCAATCTCTGGAATCGAGAAAGCATCCCCTTCGCCCCCTAAACTAAAGGTGGCTACACGAGTCACATCCGTCTGAAAAGCGAGCACGATCAGGTCATACA
Source organism: Pirellulaceae bacterium (assembly GCA_033761895.1). GTDB lineage: Bacteria > Planctomycetota > Planctomycetia > Pirellulales > Pirellulaceae > Aureliella. The sequence goes on from JANRMD010000205.1 coordinate 3,296, forward strand.
CAGTCCGAAAATACTCGCCCGCCATCACAGCCGCGATATCCCGGTTGGTGCGTTTTCGATCGGACTCAGAAACTTCGGGCAACGGCGAATCGAGCCAAGCGTCCGCGCGTCGTGTACGAATCTCGGACTCACGGACCGACGCGAGGTATTGCTCCAGTCGTCCTTTGTCCGCGGCACCCATCGCCTGCTCGAGCCGCCGAACTTCCGCGAGGTTGGCGTCAAGCACACTTCCTTTACGCCGCAAGGCTCTTCGCTGAGCCGCTGCGCCACCTTTCGGCTCTCCAAACAGCGATGCAAAGATCTCGCTGCAACGACGCATCGCGGGCAAGCGAACACCATCTGCGGTCCAAGCCAGCGAATCCTGCGTGAGCGCGATCTCCATTGACGGGTAACGAGTATGCTTGGCCGTGACCTCAGCCATCTTCTGGTCCACCGAAATCGTATTTCGATCGGCCGGGCCAAGTTTGCCGCCAGTCAGCCAAACTGAAATACAGTTGTGGTGATGACTGAGCGCTCCCGGATGATGCAAGCCACTAATTGGCGTGATGATATCTCGATGCTTCTCCAAGGGCTTCAGTGACCTGGAAAATTGATAGTTCTTCCCCGGTGTGGTGATTTGGTAGTTGAGCGAATGGACTCCATTCGCCAGATAGACGAACGCGCTGCGCCGCGGCGTGGCCGTTTGCTCTTCCGACGCGCGAAGCGGGACCATGCACTCTAGGAACGGAAGCGAGATGCATGTTCCGAGAGCGCGTAGTGCGTGACGACGATCGATTAGCCAAGACTGCGTGAGGTAGTTCATGGTTTTCCGTTTTGGCGTGGAGGATGGCTCGGGGGATCGAAGGATTAATGATTAATGATTAATGCAAAATGATTAATGCAAAATAACAAGAGCTTACCGTAGCTTACCGCCTCACATTTTGCATTTTACATTAACCATTACTCATTACTCATTCGATTTCTTTACCTTTGATTCAGTTGTTAGGTTCGTTCGGGCGGTAACGAGTGACTTTGCAACAATCTTGCAAAGCTGATCACATTCTTCTCGAAGCAGCTCGAGCCGTTGTTCTGGTATCAGTTCCGATTTCACAATCATACGAATCCAAACCGAGCTCTCGCGAAGTTCCTTAAGGACAATTGCAAGCTTGTGTATAAAGTCCTTCTTGCTTTCTGCTGCGCAAGCCTCAGCGTAATTCGGAGCGGGCGAGGTTCCTGACCGAACAAGTTGTCCGGCAATGTGCCGTCCTAGCCGGGTGTCTGGCAATGCATCGATGGACTTACCAACGCGAACAGCGAAGTCCAACAAGCGTTCTTCGATATCTTCACCTTTCCGCAAAATCACTCCCCTTCATGTAGTAGCTAACTCTCTTGTTTTCTCAACCTTGCGACCATTCATTATTTTACATTTTGAAATACTCCTTACTCATTAACAATTGCTTACCTGAGCGCCGACACCCGCCCTCGGACGGAGGAATGACTAAAAAGTAATCGCTAATGAAAAATGCAAAGTGCCGGTGCCGTTTTTTCATTTTGCATTTTACAATAGTCATTACTCATTACCCATTCGACTTCATTTGATTTATCGTTTCTTCAAAAGCTCGGATGATGCTACCTTACGCACAATCTCCTTAACGCAATAGGAACTCTTTTTCGCTTCGGTTTGTATCAAATCCAGGTCTTCTTGGTCATCGACAGTCAACACGCGGCGAAGCGCGTAGGTGCACAGATGCTCGATGAATGCTCGCGCTATCTTGTCGCGATCTTCCAGTAGCAAACGCTTGAATTCGACCGAGTCTTTGAACGGTTGGCCGCTGGGCATGATGCCTGAGGCATCGATCATGGGATCCTCGCCGGTTCCTTGAGGCACTTTCTCGCGTGTGCGCCATTGCCCAATCGCATCATAATTATCCCAAGCGATTCCCAGAGGATCGATTTTCGCGTGACACGCTGCACAGTTTGCACTGTTGCGATGTGCTTCAATTTTCTGGCGTAACGTAGCCTTTGGACTTTCCGGTGGATTGGGTTCAATCGGATCCACATTGGCTGGTGGCGGTGGTGGCGTCTTATTGAAAAACGCTTCACTTAGCCAAACGCCGCGATGAACGGGTCGGTGGCGAGTGCCGTCGGAAGTCAGACCGAGTATTGCGCCCATCGTCAGCAATCCGCCGCGATGATGCTCGGGGTTAACCGTGATGCGCTGGAAGCCATCGTTTTTGGGTTCCAGTAGTCCATAGAAATCGCAGAGTCGTCCGTTGGCCATCGTCCAGTCGGAATCGATGAAGGCATCTATTGTCAGGTTCTTATCAAACACTTCACGGAAATACTCGACAACCTCTGCCCGCATACTCGTCTCCAACCATGGATCGTAATTGGGATAGAGCTTGTTATCTGGGGGAAACATACCCAAACGATTCAGTTGCAGCCATTGTCTGGCAAAATCATCGACGAAGCGATTCGACTTGCCGTCTGCGAGCAGTCGATCGACCTCGTTCTCCAATCCACCGCGAGTCAGATCGCCTTTCTGAGCGGCAGCGTAGAGTGCTTCGTCGGGCATCGAACTCCACAGGAAATATGAAAGCCGCGAGGCTAGTTCCCAATCATTGAGTTGTTCGCGGGCCGTCGGCTCGCCTTCGACTAGATAAAGAAAGTGCCTTGCGGTCAGCACGCCGTGCAGGGCAACGCGGAATGCATCAGCCGTCTTCTCACCCGCCTCGCGTTCCGACTGATAAGCCTCAAGATAATCCGCCAACTCCACTTTGTTGACCTGCCGTCGCCACGCCCGCTGTGCAAAGCGGTGCAAATGATCCACAACCTGCTCAGCGGTCGCGTCATCGGCAGGCAACAGACCAGCGCGGCGCGACAGCTCCGCTTCCGTCACCAGCGGTCCTTCCCATTCGATCCAATCGAGCAGCACAGTGGAGAACAGACCATTCCCTTTATCATCGAACATCTGCGGCGCGTTCGGGTTTAGAAGTTGGGTTTCGCTGCTGTGCGTGAACATGTAGGAGGAACTGGTCAGTGCATTGCGAAAAGCTGCACCACCTCTTCGGTCGATGATATCCGTGGCGACCACACAGAATTCCAGTGCTGTAGGCATTTCAAGAAACACGTCAAACTCATACACCTGAGGAGCGTCTTCGGGGGCGGTGACATCGAACTCAATAAGGCCCTCCACCGTCTCCTCGCCCGTCCGCTTGCCGATGCTCAGGTGTGCTGGTTGTCCACCGATCGGCCGAATGCCGCTGGCTTGGATGCGTACTCGGTATAGCCCGCTATACTCCGGACCAGTCTTTCCGAACCAGTTGGGAGAAAGTGCGTTCTGGACACTGCCTGGGAAAAGCAACTGACGCAGCGGCCGTTTGATGCCGAACCGCTCGAGTGTTTGCTTCTGCGACTCGCCACCTCGGTACCGCAGTTCCGCCGCAGTCTTGCGCACTTTGCGAACCTCGCCGCTCGACGTTGGAAAAGCTCGCTCCAGCACGAGATCCGCAGCGCGATAGTAGCGATCAACATGTGATGGCGATAGCGATAACTCGGAACCGATGCGTTCAAAGCCGTGCCATAGATTGTCTTCGTTCAATTCCCCGGGCTTGGTCGGATCGTAGCGGACGGCGAGGAGATCATAGACTGTGTTTTGATATTCTTTCCTGCTCAAACGGTAATGAGCCACCGCTGGGCGCGCCGCCATTCTCGCCGCTCGGCCATCCTTCAGTAGCGAATCGAGACTCGTCACAAAGGTCGAAATCTCTGCCTGCGTTGGCTGCATCTCTTCCTTGGGAGGCATCTGACCGGAATTGACTTGCTCCATCACTTCCGCCCATTGATGCGTGTCCGTACCCAGCTTGAAATCTCGCGAAAGTTGGTCGATCCGAAGATCTCCTTTGGCTTTATCTGAGCCGTGACAGCGGAGACAATGCTTCTGCAAGAAGGCTTCGAGCGGCTCAGCACCTTGTGCCGGAAAGTAGACACAAAGCGAGACTGCAATTGCTATGGCTATTGGCAGATTGGATTTTAGCGGATTATGCGGGAAATCCCGTTCACCCTGAATTCTGTCGAATGGTACGAATTTTTCAAAGTTGGACATAGCTGACATGGATGGAACTGGGGCTTGTTGAAAATCCACCGAAGTTTGGGAATACCATAGAGTCTCGCATCTCTATGCTACTCCATCTAATGCGCGGGTGTGCCGCCTGGTGCGCTTAGAGCCCAAGAAATTCGGGGTTCGGAATGCAGTGACATCGCAAACTTGGCGGGCCATGAGGGTTTGCGACTCGGCTAAGCGTTAGTTGCTAATCACATAAGCCCTCGTCGCCGTTCATCATATCGTCTCAACTTAGTGAGAAGCCGAACGATCCACAGAGTAAATCAGTAAATCTGCGGGATTGCAATCTGACTTCACTTAACGCATGAGCCTGACTCGCAGATTTCTATCCCCGGATTTAGCGGTCACGCGGGTGGGTTCTTGCTCAATCAACTGGCCCGGGTTGCTGGGGTTGAGCATGGGTGGACGCCGGGCCGAAATGGAATACGTCCCTTCCGGAACATTCTTGAGCGAAAATCGGCCGTTGGAATCGGTGGTGAATTGGCTTTGATTGTGGGCAATGAGGTCACCAGGTGAAAGATCCGTCGTGGGGTCAATCGCGACTTTTATATGCTCAAGCGGTTTGTTGTTTTCGTCAACGACAACTCCCGCTATTTCATATTCACCCAACGTGAGGTTGAAGTCGCCGGTTAAGACACCGGCAGAGTTCGCACGCAGCGGTCGCACGGCAGTCAGCAACTTATCAGCCAGGCCACCAGCATACTGAACATTGACTTCGTACTCTCGGTCACTCGGCACAACTACTCGATAGCTCCCATCATCGTTTGTACGGGCCACGTCATATTCGTCCGTCGCAATACCGCGTACCGAAGTGCTGCCTTGTTGACTGTAAGTAGTTGTTCGCGTGTGAATACCAACTTGAGCACCAGCAACTGTTTGTCCATTCACGAGCACGGTACCTTGTATCAGTTTTCCAGGCTTCAGTTGAATCTTGGCTTGTCCTTTTTTAGCGTTCACGTAGGTCGTGAGACCAAAGTAGCCTTGCGTTCCTTCAATGAGCGTCGCTTCGATCAACGTTTGGTCAAAGAGCATTCGGTCTAAATCGATTGAGACCTGACCAAGTTCGTTCGTGGTGTATTGTTTCGGGTGGTTTCGCAGCGTGTCCTCGATAGGCTGTAAGTGTTGTCGCTGCTCGCGGAATCGCACCGACGCACCGCTGGCGGGAGTGCCGTCGCCTCGCACGACGCTAATCTTCAGTGGTGCTAGCTTGGAGACGATAAAGGGCTTTAGTTGGACAGACTGCCCATCGGTGGCTTCAACCGCGAGATGGGGTGAATTGAAGGCACTTGCCAGTCCACGATTTAGGTCTCTTTTGGATGGCAAGGCATAGCCTGGTTCATCCGTCGCAAACAAAAGTTCGCATTTGGTCCCAGGCAGAAAAGCGACCTCAAATTCTCCTTGGACATTGGTTACGCCTGACTTGGCTGCGTGGTAATCACGTCGCTTGTCGTCGTACTGCAACCAATCACCCTGCGGCGTTACTATAATGTTTGCAATCGGTTGTCCGTTTTCGGAAAGCACTCGTCCCGTAACCATGACTCCTTTTCGCATCGTCAATTGTAAGGGTTTTTCATTCAGGATTTCGTCTATCGTTAGCATATAGTTGGCGGCTAGGTAGTCTGACTTCATCGGAGGGACAACGTAAATACTGACCTTTTGTTTCAATTGCTCGAGCACTTTAAAGTACATTGAAGATTCGCTGTATGCGAACTTACCTGATTCATCCGTTTGCCCTTTGGCACCAAATGGACCCGGCGCTACGAAAGCTCCTGAAACAGGATTACCTAATTCGTCGACCACAATACCCTGTACGCGTTTGCAGGATTCGAGTTGCAGCGGAGCAGGGCTACGAAGAACAGGCATCTTCAGGATTTCTACCGTTGTCTCTTTTGCAGAAACATCATCGCTCGTTGCTACCGCAACTACGCCATCGACCTGCTGTTCGCGATGGTAAGCATAGACTTTGGCGATCCAACCAGCAGGCAACCCAGCAAACTCGAACGTTCCGTCCGATTTGGTCCTTGCGCGAGGTTGAATTTGGCTACTGAAAATGGAAACGTTGTGCAAACCTCTAGAGTTAATGCTCTCGATGAGAGTGACAAAGGCCCCTTCAACAGTCTTGCCTTCTTTCGTTGTGCAACGTCCTGTGATCTTCATCGGTGGAGTGAGTGATACGTTGACCGTCGATGTAAACTGCTTCTGCGCCAGCGGGATTTTTAGGGATGTAAAGTCAGCGCCTGCGCTTTGGTGGGCTACGACCAGCCCTCCGCTCCAGTTCATGCCCCAATTCTCGGGATCGTCGATCGTGGGGGCGCGAACAGCCTTAAATTCGTAGTGACCGTTCGCGTCCGTCGTGGTCTTGCCCAGTATGTCTTCTTCTCGTTTTGCGAGATACTGCCACCGGTCGACCAATTGTATGGGTTTGCGCCTGCGAATTTGATTGATGTCCTCGCGAAGTAAAACGATCGCGCCGGCGACCGGATGTCCAGTGGAGGAAACGACTTTGCCGCTGAAGTTGAACGTTAGCGAAGAATCTTCCCCGGTGACTGGGGAAACAACACAGTCACGGACCATTTTGTATAAGTCGTTTTCGCTATCTGTTGCTGTTAATGCCTGCGGAATCTGTGGTTGAGCATCTAAGGTTTGCGTACCCGATGCTGGTTGTTGAGCTGGTTCGCCTTTTTGATCAGTCGTTTCAGGCGTTGCTTCACCGGCCGGGGTATCAACTTGAGGCGTCATTTTCGTTTGGGCATCCAGTGAGTCCAACCGAAACGTGGTCGCAACGGTTGCAATTACAACCAACAGTAGCAGGCTTCGAACAAGTCCGCTTCGACGTGCCGCAGTAGGGCTAAGGATGTTGTTCAAGCGATCTTCCAGTTTTCCGATGGCTGACATTGGGATTGCTAGACCGCCAGAAACAAGGCTGGAACCATGGTCAAGGGACCGTTGTGCGATGATCGAAAGCAGGCTGTTGGCGTAGCGCTGGGCATCGGTACCGAGTTCGATCACACCGCGGTCGGTAGCCAATTCGCGTGACTCGCGAAGCTTACTGGCTAGGTACCAACATGCAGGATGGAAGAAATATACGATTTGCATCGTGCGTACGACCAGTTCACCCCAACAATCGTTGCGCTTGATATGCATCATCTCATGCAGCAGGACGGCTTCTTGGTCAGCTCGTGGCCACGCTTCGAAGCCTGCTGGAACTATCACCACATGAGCCCGGAGGCCAACGAGGAATGGCATGGAAACGGACTTGCAACTTTTCAATTGCGGAGTTCGCGAGAGTTTCAATCGTCTCGAAGTCTGTGTCAGTAACTCAGCCATTTCCGTTGACAGATTGGTGGCTCGACGCGACAGTCGACTTAAAACGCAAGTACCGTAGATGGCTCGGGTCGTCAGCAAAGTCATTACGAGAAGGTAAACGGCGACGGCTGCTGTCAGAAGTTGCGATTGGCGATCAACTTGCTTCGCTGGTGAGGTTATCTGCGGATCGGGATTCGCCAACACGGTCTTTGTGTCGCCGAAAGTCAAAACTCGTCGTCTCTCAGCTTGATCTGAAAATTCCGGCACTGTGGTTGGATCAAACTCGGCAAGAGAATTGCCCTTTATCGGTTCAGCTTCCAGGAATTGCGGGCTGTCAGCGATTGCAGCGTTCCTGTTTACCCGGGCGGTTTCAGCGACGGGAACGAGCACTTGCCAACCGAACCGCATCGCGTGAATTGGCATAATCGCGAGAACGAGCGTCGCAGTTAGCAACCAAATGCGATGCCTCGCGGCTGGATCATTGCGACCAACAATAGTGACCAGTATTCGCGCCAGCGCAATCATTAGCGCAATTTGTAGGACGAGCAGCAGAGTCGAGCTTAACGCGGGCCGCTGAGCGATCCACGCAACGGAGCTGGCAATCATGTTTGCAATCCAAGCATTCATCGAAGGTCTCCTAGAAGTCTATCGGTTCAGTGCGAAAAAAGTAGTTTGCACCTGTAGCTGGTTTCTTGAGAAACCGGCTGACAAGTTAGGTTTCCATGAAGCCGGTTTCTCACGAAACCAGCTACAGATGCTTTGCTAAACAGCGTCGCCACTTTCAGGGCTTATGACGATCGATCAGGTCCTTAAGTCGTTTGACCTGTTCAGCGTTCAGCTTCGTTTTGGGATCAGCCAAGTGTGTCGCCAACGCTTCCTCTACGGACCCTGCGAAGAACACGTCGAGCACTTTTCGAAGGGCGGATCTCGCAGCGGATTTCTGAGGAACCGCAGGGTAAAAGACGAACTTCTTCCCATCGACGCGGTGCTTTACCGCCCCTTTTTCCTCGAGAATACGTAGTAGTGTGCGCACGGTTGCATTGGCTAGCTCAACTGGTAACGCCTCTACGACTTCGTTTGCCGTAGCACTACCGAGCTGATAGAGCACATCTAAAATCTGGCGTTCACGAATAGTGAATTCCGAATCCATCTAGTTGCCCCTCTGAAACTTCGAGCACATCGTTAGTCCTGCGATGTGTTAAATTTATAACAGATCGAAGTTCTTAATCAATAGGGAACTGTGAAAAATTTAACAGGTTGATTGGTTTTGATTCTGTGGGAATACCGCCCTCTTGTACGGCAGATCGTTCTGGTTCGTGCGAACGAAAGTCGCCGCGAGGCAAAGTGGCCGAAGGTTGAGGGAACTGTGAACTGGTCATTCGCTGAGGCCGCAACGCCGCGATAGACAGACCGTCAGGGATGTTGCGACTCGACAAAGCGTTTGGTGCTAACCAACTAAGCCCTCGTCGCCGTTCTTCGTCTCGTCACAACTTAGTGAGAAGCCGAACGATCCGCAGAGTAAATCTGCGGGATTCGAATACGGGATTGGCTTTGCTCGAAGCCCTGTCTTCATTTCAGCTCAAAAAGCCAACCAACTCTTCCCCCTTGGGAATCTCAAGTGGAAATCGCTTGCTGAAAGGATGCTCTGCGATTCCTGCAAATTCGCGAAGCGAGCGATGAATGTGCTCAGGTCGGATGCGAATACCACGTTCAGAATCGATCGCCAGTGTCTGCGGATTGACTGGTAACAGTTGCTGAGCCGCGTCGGTTGCACCCATCACGCGATTGCCGCCGATTTTCGCACCGAGGAACATGATCGAGCCAATCGACCAATGGTCTTTCCCGTTGCCGTTGTTATAGGTCGGGGTTCGCCCCATTTCGCTTTGCATAATCACCACCAACTTGTCGCGTATCTGCAACTCTTCAGCTTTCCGCAGTGTGTAATCGATGCCTGCCAGCAATTCTGGGATCAGCTTCATTTGATCGACATCATTGTTGTTGTGGCTATCAAACTGACCGATGGAAAGATTGGCTGAGATGCAGACACCCGCCTTGAAGGCCGCAAGGGCGATGTCGGCTTGTTGGGAAATGCGCTCCTTGGCGGGTGAACTGGGAATAAAAGGCACAACACGCTGCAGCGCTTTCGAATTCACTTGAGCAGAGTAGAGCATGCTTTGACTGCGTTCAACACGAGGCAAATCATCTTGCGCGACGCGGGATTCGAATTGCTGCTGCAGCGTGCGTTCAATGCGATCCGAGACAAACGCGTCGTGGTACGGATGCTGATCGATGCCTTCCACCGAATCCGCTTTGGCAAGGAACTTAAGTGATTGCAGATAGGGCACACGCGACATCGGAACAAGATTCCCGGTCGCCGAGTAGTTTCCAAAGGTAAGGAAGGCGAGCGGCGCTTCGGTGCCATGGCAAGCTGCAACGAGTGCAGCGAAAGTTGGGTAAGCCAAGCTGTCAAGTTTGCCGGTGGCCATATAACGTTCACACGGTGTGTGATTGTTGACGGACAGGTCCAATCCGTTCAGCACTCGCAGCTCTGGGCCGTACTTCGCAAAAAAGTCCTCGTTGCTCAACCCCTTCTCAATGTGTTTGGCGTTGGGTGCAAAGCGATGCTGGCCCACCGTTTGGATATCACCCTCTGCATACAGGCGATTGATTCCATCGACGCCTTTGGGGTCCATCAGATAGGTCGTATCCCAACCACCCGATGCATTGAAGACAATGTAGTAAGGGCCTGGATATCCAGGTGATTCCTCAGTTGCTGCATTAGCTTGCGCGATCGACGCAAAACCAATCGGAGCGGCGAATCCAAGCCCAGCGAGACTACATTGTTTCAGAAAGCTCCTACGCGACATGTTCATGCTCTACTCGTAAAGGAATTCGTGCTGCCGTAACAAGTAAGTCACGACGCCGCGCCACGCTCGAATAGTGTAATGTGGATCTTCGGTCTTAAATTCTTCTCGACCGCCGCAGAAATACGTCTCACGAGGCTCAAAGCGGCCAGAGGCTTTGGCATCTTCGATAATGCCCGTGAACAATTCAAAGGTACGCTGAACTTCGGGATGTTTTGCCTCCCGTTCTTGACCTAGCAATCGCTGGTGGAGATAGAGAATCGCGGCCAGGATCTGCTGGTCGCTCATCTCCGTGCCTGGTACCACCGAGGGCTCGACGTGCGGGAAGAGCAACCGCGCAGCTGGTTCGCGGCGGAAATCTAGGGCCACATTCTTGCAAGCGACATCGTTCGCCATGATGCGTTGGATCGCGCCCATGGCACCACTGGGATCCGCATTGCGTTCCGTCACCGTCTTGGAATCGATGCCGCCGTAGAGAATTTCATATTCATCATGCAGTCGTCCCCAGCGTTTACCAAAGATGGCTTCGATTTTGCGTTCAAGCTGCTCCGGAGTAATCAGCCTTACGATACCAAGATCATCCATTTCGGCGCGTCGTTCGGGGGCCGTAGTCGCGGCGAGCAAACCATCAACGCGATAGAACTCGGAAGCGATGAGCGCTTTGTAAGCGACTTTCAGATTGAAGCCCGAGGCGGCGAACTCTGCCGCGCAAGACTCAATCAACTGACGCTGAGCCCGATAGCCGCGGCGTTTGGGAGAGAACATGGGATCATCGATGTCTTCTGGGGGCTGAAGGACTTTGCGTCCGAACAGCAAGTAGTAAACATGTTCGACCATCGCAATCGGAAAGCGGGGATCTTTCACCGCTCGTTCGGCCAACCACTGCGGGGCTCGCCAGCGTTCACTGGCTGGCATGTCTTCACCTTCAAAGCCCGCCTCGAACATGTCCTTGTACCAACCCTCCTTACGCGGGCCGAGATGACCTTCAAAATTGAAGTCTTGAAAGATGCCAGCGACGGGATCGATTGTCTTATGACAAACCACGCAATCCGCGGCTTGCATGGTTGGGATCTCGTATTTGGCCGCAACTGCTGACGCATCTGTCGATCGTGGAGCCAATTGCATGATGTCGATGCCCAAAAAATGCTGGTAGAACATTCGGGCTCGCAAGCGATTGCGATTCGTCTCTGTGGACGGATAGCGTCGCAGGTAATGAAACATGCTCAAGAAACCAGCGTGAGGATAGAGGCCAGTTACCGAATCTTGCGTTTTGCCGTCACGCCCCTTCAACGCATTTAACCGAGCGGGAATGTACTCGAAGGGATTCTTGGGGTCTTTGAATAGGTCTTGGATCGCCTCGAAAATACCGTAACCGCGCGCCGTGTAGGGCGAGACCATGATGTAGTCAGCGGTGGCGAGTTCCGTGAATGGTTTGTCGTTGCGAACAATGTGCGCGATCAATTCAAGTGGCTCGCGCAGCAACGCGTCGCGATAAACATCCGCAAGTTTCCAGCGAGCGCGCTCGCGCTCAGCTTCTGGCACATCGTCGAGCGGAAATGCGTTGTACCAATTGCGAGTGTGCTCGAAGTGGTCGTAGGACAAGATGGTTTCCGCGTTGTCTTCAACTCCTACTGTGAGAAATATGTCGTTAAAGCCCTCTTTCAGCCTGACGTAGAATGTATCTTCTTTCATCAGTGCGTCCATGATCGGATCAAGAGCTTGCAAACCAAGCTGGTCAACTTGCGAAGCCTCTGCCGCAGTTGGCAGGCGACCACACAGCGAAAGTGTCACTCGTCGCAGCAATCGTTGTGGCGAGATCATCGACACGCCTTCGAAGAATGGTCGTGCTTCATAGACTGGATACGATTCTGAGTTGGCAGTATCAAGTGTTTGCTTGGCACTTCGGTGCAACTGTTTGTTCACGCGCGCAGCAAACTTCTCCAAGATCTTGTAGCCGCTCGAATCAGGCTTGAGGACTTCACCGCCACCGTGATCGAGCCCACCGGTAACTTTCAGTAACAACTTGGACTGATCGCCCTCCATGTTGTTTGCCATGGAAGCAAAAGCATCGCGAGTCCGTTGGCACCACGTCGGATCATCGTTGGGCTTTGAAAGTATAAAGTTGCTCTCATTCGCCTCACCATCCGCGTGGTGGCATTTCAAGCAGGTGCGTTCGCCCACTTTGGCCCACACTTCATCCTCGAAATAACGCTCTGCGGGCATACAGCTCGGTGTTATTGGAGACCTAGAACGTAAGCCATCGGGCGTTTGTGCGTAGGCGAGAATCGAGCTCAGGCATGTGAAAATGGTCGCGAAGATAACAGAAATTCGTCGCATATTCGAATTACGCCGAGTGAGCGTTGGTCAGGTAGGATGCATAGTTAAACAAGCCTAGATTCCATCTGGATATTAGGGCTGCTGGAATTTTGTATTGTGTGCAGTTGCCCAACGAGAAGCAAGGCGGAGCGATGAAACTGCGATTGTCCAATATGGGTGATTCGCCAGTGGACGGGCACTTCGAGTTTCAACTACAATGCAGTTTCGTAAATGATTCGCTTTTATATTTTGATGAACTGTGTCTACGAGAACAGTTGAACGGAACATTGAAATCGTTGGAGCTTGAAGATGAACATCAATTTACCGAGTGATGCGCTGGAGTTCCTAATGGGACTTGTCGCTTCCGGCGAGTACAACTCCGCTGATGACGCCGTTGTTGACGGTGTGCGGTTACTAATGAGCAGAAAGCGACTGCGAGCTGATATTCAGAGGGGCGTTGACGAACTCAATGCCGGTCAGGGCATCGACGGGCAGATCGTTTTTTCGGAATTGCGAGAACGAGCAAAAGTCATTTCCCAGGATGTTTAGGAAATGGCGAAGCTGATTATTTCGCCAACTGCCCGCCAAGACCTGTTGGATATTTGCGACTACATCACTAGAGACAAGCCGCTGGCGGCATTAAGTTGGGTCGAGAAATTTGAGGAGAAGTGCAAACTTATCGCGGCTATGCCTGAATTTGGCGAGTTGCGTCCTGAGTATGGAAGTGAAGTAAGAAGCAGTGTGATTGGTCGCTACGTTATCTTTTATCGTGCAATCGATGGTGGAGTTGAGGTCGCTCGGGTGATTGCAGGTGATCGGGATATTCGTTCGCTGTAGGTTTCATTGGATTACTCAGCCCACCAGAGACGCCGAGTCAACGACATGACCGCATCCCCTAGTCATTCATCAACAATCGAGAAATCGTCGCTACACTGGTTATTCAGCTCACCTTTGAAAGCCGCCTTCTTTTGCTTCATTCAAGTTTTGTTCACGCTGAACGCCGCTAGTAAAACTCTCGCTCAAGATCTGCTCCCGACGCGTGTCATTGAAGGACAAGTGACCAATACCGATGGCAAGCCCATAAAAGGTGCCACGGTCGAATGGGGCTACTTTATGGATGAAAAGGAGAAGCGTGAAGTCTTTCGGACTGATGCTAATGGCAAGTACCGAGTGGAGACGACGAAGGTCGGGCCAGACTTTCGGCTGGGTGCTTCAGCGGCTGGATTCGCTCCTGTTTGGCAGGATGGTGTGATCCCACCCAAACTGGCTGCCGGAAAGCCGCTGAAAATCGACTTCAAACTTCCAGCGCCAATTTCGCTGCGTGGCAAGGTCGTGGACCGCGATGGTAAACCGATCGCAGGCGTAACGGTGGTCGCTCAAAGTCCAACTTCTGGTTTCATGTCTAGCTTTTCGATGCCCACTCCTTCCTACCCATTCCCAGGCCCCGCGCGTGAATCAACCACCAACGCTGACGGCGAATTCGTAATCCGCTATTTGCCAACAACTTCCCTGATCGGCAATGAAGCTGGCAATGAAGCAGACAAGGGCTACGCGTTCGAGGTTTCCATCAAAACGGATACCGCCAGAATCTCAAGTGGCCAGGCGTTTTCGAAAATCGACAATGAAATCACAGTCGATCGATCTTCGGTCGCAGACCAAGAGGATCTGGATGGAGTGATCCGTGGCAAAGTGTTGGACGCAGTGACCAACGAAGCAATTAGGAGCTTTAGAGTGGTGCGTCGATTTGTTCCCGACATGCACGAGTTTACGCATGCAGAGGGGGAATTTCGCCTTGAGAAACTTAGACTTAATCGAACTGTACAGTTATTTGTCTACGCAAGCGACTATGCGCCCTTAATGTTGCAGAAAATTGTAGATGATGGTGGAACTCTCGTCGAATGCAAGTTAAGGCGCGCGCCAAGTCTCAAGGGGGTGGTGGTCGATCCGCACGGCAAGCCCATTACGGGTGCTGCGGTTGTTCTCGGTTTCGATAATCAAAAGAGACAAACGAATCGCTTTTACTGGGACGCGTTTAAAACGATGGTGGATGGCTACATGGGATTCAATTTCGTCCAGAGGCAAACCACCAACGACGGTGGCGAATTTGAGTTCGGAATGGTGGACCAACATGCTGTCATCGCAGTAAGGGCGCCAGGCTTTGCAGGACATCTTCGTTTTTTTGACGCTTCGGAAGTGGAGACGTTAAATCAATCTGAGCTTCGGATTGAACTAGAACCAGAGTCAGTCCTGGCGGGTATAGTGAAAATGGACGGTGTCCCAGTCGCGAATGCAAGTCTCCGGCTTACGAACATCGACAACTGGGAGCTTGACTTCGGCATGATTGAGGCAGATGCGGAAGGGCGTTTTTCGATAGGTGAACTGCCATCGGGCAACTATCTCTTGTCCGTGTACCAGACCCTAGGTGTCTCCGTTTCGCGGCTTACGAAAAAGATCGTCTTGGGTAAGAATCA
>JANRMD010000206.1:0-2934 GCA_033761895.1 Pirellulaceae bacterium
GCATCGCGCGGCGCTGCCACAACGATTGAAGCCAAGCCCACGGCAACCATGCCGGCAATTAGCGGAATGTAATAGTTGCGTCTCATAAAACACCTCTAAGAAAAAGGGCCATTCGAATCAGTGATGCTAAGTCTGAGAAACCGAATAGCAAACGTAATGCCGGGGATATCCATCGCAGCCAAGAACACCCACGCTGGTGGGCCGTAAACCGATTCGTGTTCACTTGTTGCGACGATCGACAGACCCGAAGGTAAGATGGCATGCTGTGGCATTGTCCGCTCATTCGTGACCAAAAGTGTGCCCGCACGCACACCAAACGTGCGAGATCGCCAATTGGAGCAAACTTAGGGCCTGACTTGAAAAACTGCCTGCAGAACCGATTTCGTCAGAGTTATTCCAGGCTCGATACGGCTCGTATCCAGCTCTGGTTTTAAGCGCATGACTCCTCCAAGAAAGCATTCGCACTGTGCGAGTGAATTTCTCTCGGTGACCATTATGGTATTCTCGTGCCATTATTGTCCGAAACTATTTCGTTGCCTGCACTTGCTCCGAAAGGTGTGCTATTCATCCGCGTGCATAGCAGGGTCAACCTTCTGATGTAGCTTCAACCAACGGGCGCGGCGGACCCAGTAGAAGCGGACCGGCAGGAACAAATCCACCACTTCGTCGCTGATGAGCAGGCCGCCGAGCACCGGCAACGCCATCGGGGCGAGGATTTCGCCGCCGACGCCTTTGGCGAAGACCATTGGAAAGATGGCGATAATTGCGACGCCTTCGGTGAGCAGTTTGGGACGCAAGCGATGGACGGCCCCTTCGATTACGGCCTGGCGAAGTTCTTCCAGGGAGTGGATGTTTTCCAGCCCGCCACGTTTCTCGATCGCCTCGCGCAGGTATACGAGCATGATGATACCCGTCTCGGTTGCCATGCCGAAACAAGCGATAAATCCCACCCACACAGCGACACTGAAGTCCATCGGCGGGGCCGACCACCCCTGCGTGATTTTCGGGAACAGATACATAAAGAAAGCGCCACCTGCCAGCGCCTCGGGCACCGCCAGCATCATCAGAGCCGCGTCAGCAAGATCTTTGTAAGTCAGATACAGAATCACAAAGATCAGCACGATTACCGCGGGAAACACAAATCGCAGCGTCCTGGCGGCCCGTACCTGATGCTCGAACTCGCCACTCCATTCGATATGCACGCCTTCCGGCAAGATAACTTTCTGGGCCACGACTCGCTGCGCTTCATCGACAAACCCAACAATATCCCTGCCGCGCACGTTGAGTGTCACATAGTTGAGCAAGCGGCCATTTTCGCTTTTAATCATCGCGGGGCCTTCAACGATTTTCACCTCGGCAAGAGCCCCGAGGGGAATCAGTGGTTTGCCGGAAATGGCGTGCCCCGGTATCGCATCGTGCGCAGCCGATTCAACATCGTCAGATGCCGTTGATGAACTCATACCTTCGGAGTTGCCACTTGGCTGCGAAGCGCTGGCCATGCTTCCACCGGAACTCGACATGCCGTTCGGACTAATCAGCAGCCGCCGAATGCTCTCCTCATCATCACGGCTTGTCCGGGCGTAGCGGATTCGTACCGGAAATCGATCCCGCTTTTCCACGGTAAATGTGACTGCCCGGCCCGCCAGCGCTACCTCGATCTCGTTTTGAATGTCGTCCACCGCAATCCCATAACGTGCCGCAGCTTTGCGGTTAATGTCGATTTGCAAATACCCTTTGCCCATAATCGGCGAAGCGATCACGTCGCGAGCGCCGTTAATCGGCTTCAAAGCGGCTTCGATGGACTTGCAGACACCATCAATCATGTCCAGATCGGGACCAAACACTTTCACACCGATGTCGGTCCGCACGCCGGTCGAGAGCATCTCGATGCGGTTAATGATTGGCTGGGTGAAAATGTTGCTCCAACCCGGTACTTGCAAGACACGGCCCATCTCGTCGTCGACAAGGTCCCCCTTTGGACCCGTTTGGCGTGGCCAAAGGAAGACGCGATCGCCGAAAGGTTCGTCTAGTTCCTCGCGCAACTTGTTGAACGGCTCGTAGGCTGACGAATCGAACTCCTGTCCTAGTTGAACCTGGACGACAGCCTCGGCAAATGTCTCCGATTCTCTCCCGCGTTTGACGCCATTTAAGAGTCCAGTAGTCTTGGCTCCTTTGAGAAGTTCTTCGATGGCATAGGCATTGAAGGTCTCCACACCCCGGTCGTGCAATTCCCAATCTACGTGATGCACATTCTCTCGCCAAAGTCGCGCCCGCTCAGTCTCGACGCGATGAAGCACTTCATCGAAAAAGTTGGTGGGGTTGGCTCCGAGTGATTCTCTTGCTGTCTCGACCAAATTGCCGAGCGTAGAACGCTTTAATTCCAAAGCCATCACGACGTCTTCGATTGCGCCCTGCGCATGGAGTGCTTCCGCAACGTCGCGACAGAGCCGGGTCAGGTCTTCGGGAGTCGGACGTTTTGCCAGCCAATAGCCGTACTCGACAACGCGAGTTTTGGAGAGCTTATCAATCTCTTTTTCCTGATCGACTCCGTCGGGCCAATGCAGGTCGTTGCCTGCGCGCATCAAGTTTACAGTTTCTTCGATAGCAAATCGGGTGAGTTGCGGGCGCAAGTCTTGCTCGATTTCGTGAAATCTCCGCAGAGCTAATTCGCGAATCGTTTCGTCAAATCGCTCGACTGCTTTTTGAGATGCATCATTGATGAGGTTATTGCGATCATCCTCCGCCGCTTGAAGACGTTGTCGTTTGGCCAGCCTGCCGGCTGCATCATTGGCAACAGGAGTCTCTTCCTCCTCTGCGACGACGTTTTTCACAAAGCCGCGCGATTCCAATTCGCTTAGCACAACACGAACCTGCCGTTCAACGTCGGGGAACTTGAGGACGCGCTTTGGCCAAAGCTCCTTGGGGCGAAAGTTG
>JANRMD010000207.1:0-18053 GCA_033761895.1 Pirellulaceae bacterium
ATCGACCGAGCGACCTGGAACCGCGTTCAAGCGTTGCTGGGCAACAACCAGCAGACCTCGCATACCATGACCTATGCGTCGGACCTGATTCAGTGCGGCCACTGTGGGCACAAAATCACGGGCGAGTTGAAAATCAAACAGACCAGTGCTGGGCTCAAAGAGTATTACTATTACCGTTGTACGAAGTACAGCAAACCAGGGCATCCGCGTATCCGGGTTACTGAAGCGGAGTTGGATGCGCAAGTTCTGGCCGTCTTCGACAAAATGCGAATTGAAGACGACGGGATGCGTGACTGGTTCAGGGCTGTGCTTGCATCGAAGACCAAAGATGCTCAAAACGAATCCCGTGCTCAACGATCCGAACTGCAGCGGCAAGAAACGCTCATTGCCGCCCAGCAGGATCGACTGCTCAACCTACGAATCGACGACCAGATCGATGAGAAGGCGTTCAATCGCAAGCAAACAGAGCTTCGAGATCGCCTTGCTGCGATCAAACTTCAGGCCGATGTACTCGACCGGACTAGGGATGAAAACGCCGAATTAGCGTCAAGGGTGTTTGAACTTTCGCAAACGCTTCGCCAGAAATGGCTTACGGCGAATTATGCTGAAAAACGCAAGATACTCGAAATCGTCTGGTTGAACTGCACACTCGTCGACGCAACTCTTTGTCCCACAATAAGAAAGCCCTTCGACGTACTCGCCGAAGGGCCTTTTGTTCCGGATAGTGGAGGATAACGGACTTGAACCGATGACCTCTTGCATGCCATGCAAGCGCTCTCCCAACTGAGCTAATCCCCCGGTTTGGGCTTTTAAAGCCGCGTGAGTCAAAATTATGGGTGCTAATCGGACTTTGTCAAGGAGCGCGAAATGGGAACAAACCCGGGCGGCGAGCTCTGGTAGCGAAATTTAGGCCTGACGCTTGAGCATGAATAACTCGAACATGGGGTCGGCAATCTTGTCGGCGCTGGATTTACTGAGCTCTTCCGATAAAACCTGGTCAAGCTGGCCCTGGAAAATCTCTTCGGCTCGGCCGCCGTTAAAGTAGGCAGAGGGCTTTTGACTGGTCCGGCATGCCTTGATCATTTCGCTAAAAAAAGTCTGGCCAACGAAATCCTCGAAGGCCTCCCGCAGCTCCGGTGAAGCCGCTGAAGGGTTGAGCGGCGACCGGATTTCTGGTGTTTCAGCTGGCATACCGTTAGTCGGCAAACCATCGGCTGACAACAGACTGGTCGATGATTCAAGCGGACCTTCAAGCTGCGATAGGAACGAAGCCGCCGTCTGCGCAGCACCGCTTTGGGCAGTGAGCTGTCGCGTCAACAAGTCGGAAGTGGCCAGCTTGGGTGGGTTCGATGTTATTTCCATAGATTTCACCTACGCAAGGTGGGGAGGGTTATTCTAAGTGCCTTACTGTTTGACGAGTTCGCCGTAGAGCACGCCTTGAGCCTTGAGGGCTTTGATGATGGAGATAACATCATCCGTCGGGACATCTAGCTTGTTAAGCGCTTCAGTCAGGTTCTTCAGTTTGGCGCGAGGTTGATTTGGGTTCTCGATATCAACCCCCACAAAAGCATCTTGGCCAGGGCGAGCTTCGATCGTGAGGTTTTTGTGTGTGATGGCGACAGGCGCGATAAGCACATCTTCGCCAACAATAACCACACCTTCACTCTCATTGATCACGACACGACGAGCATTCTGTACGTAGCGCAACTGAACATCCATGATCAACGAGATGAACTTTACAGGCGAGTTGCGATAGTACTTTGGAATCGTGACTTCAATATGATGCGGATCGATCGCTTGAGCAATCATATGCTGCTCACCCGATCCACCTTGATCGATAGAATTCAGGCCACTAAGTCCGCTGCGATTGAGATTATTGATCTCATCTTCAATGTTCTGCGCGATCGAAAAACTGCTAACATCAGAGTCGACAATCAGCGTGATCTTGTTATCCGCTACAAAGTTGTTGCGAATGGTGGCTTCCATCTTGCAACCTTTGTGCACGGTTCCGCCGGTCGGAATAGCAGGGTTGGGAATCGTGATCTTGCCTTGAGCAAGGGCATAAACGGTCGGCCGGTCAGCGCGTGGTCCTAGCAATGGCGTCAGCATCAGCGTCCCCCCTTCGAGGCTCTTAGCGCTAATCGCGCTAATCGTGCAATCGACTGTATCACCCTGCTGCGCGCCGGCTTGAGGGACTTCTGCGGTAACTAGCACAAGCGCGATGTTGTTTGCCTCTGCCAACTCTTCGATTTTTGGTAGGCCCTGCGCATCAGTCGCGATGTTGCTGCCCATGACTTGCATCATCCTCGCGAGAGCCCGCGTAGTTGGCTTCATTTTGCCGTCGCCAGTCCCCTTTAATCCCACGACTAATCCAAGTCCCTGCAGAGTATTGGATTCAAGACCCTTCAGTCGACAGATGTCGCGCAGCATCAACTGATCTTCCGCATAGCTGCTTCCGGCTATGCTCATGGCAAGCACACATACCATCCAAGCTACAAATTTACTCATAACATTTAATGGTGCGTTTGCAGGTCTTCTTGAGTTCATGGTGGCCTTGTGTATGCGTTGTGGGCGTGTTTGGACTAACTTCGTTCTCAGCAACAATCAAAACGGTTGGAAGCGACTCATGAACTCAGTAAACCAACCTCTGCGGTAGCCGTCACGGGCTTGTCCGCTCTCGCGCTTATCGACTTTCAAATCGACCAGATTTCGGCTGAGCACAACGTTATCGGGACCGATATCTTCGGACTGGCAAATACCACTTAGAGAAACTTCCCAGCGGTTGTCATTGATCGAGATAGTCTTATGAGCTTCAAGCACTACGTTGCCATTGGGACGAATATCTGCAATCTCAGCTGCGATATTGAAGGTCACCGTTTCGCGAGTGATCACGTCAGAGTTGGCTCGATAGGTGGTATCGAGTTGTCCATTGATCGCAGGGTCGCCATCCGCCTTGGTGGCAGGCTTGATGGTGTCCCAGCCATCAAACTGCAGCCACTCTTTGAGCACACCGTTGTAGATCGCGTTTTTGCGCTGCGAGGCCCGGCCTTCAGCGGTCATACGAGCCGTTTCATCGACACGAATGCTGACGATATCATGCAGATGAAAGGCACGTTGTTGGACCGGCGGCTGGTACGTCCAGCTGGCTGCTGCGAACTGTGGCGAAGTAGGTACCGTTGGCGCAACCAGACTGCCCGTCTCAATCGTCATCGGCTGACGACGATTGCCCATGCCCGTCGGATTGCCTGCTTGATTGCCACCTGGCTGTGGGACGAATTCAGGAAGTGGATTTTGGAACAAGCTGCTGTTCTGGCCATTGGCAGACCCGCATGTCATGCCCTGCACCAAGGTAACCGCCATGACGGTGCAAAGTCCGAGGTATCGAGAGTATTTCATTGAGTCGCTCCATGCGTGCTGTTTAAGTCGACTGAGTTCATTTCTTGGTCCGGGCTGAAACAGCCGAAACACGGACCTTCATCGGGGCTGTAACCGAGGCATTGATGCGTTTGCGTGATGGCAGCAGTTCGATTGCGATCAGTTCACCCACAGCTCCGCTTTCGTTCGCTCGCCCACTAGTGGTGACAACAATATCACCGGCAACTGATTCGACTTCGACCATGTCGCCTCGGGTGACCACCACTGCGTTTCCGACGGACTTGGCTTCGATGGGTTGTCCTGTTGCGATACTGCGGCGTACCTGCTTGCCTACTACTTCTTCGATGTCTGTAAAGAAATCCGACGGTGCAGCCGCGCTGCGCTGAGGGATGGGGCTGTAATCTAAGTCATCAGCGGTGATGATTTCTTCGCGGCCAAGCGCCCGCCTTGAGACAACGACCATTGGAGGCAATCGCAGTGTGGCTTTGATAGGCACGCGGACTAACGCTCCACGATCTTTGACTTCGAACAAAAAGTTCTGCTCGCCTTCCCATGGTTCCTTACCGCCACCGATGGACACGATGTTCGACTTGACTTGCATGATTGAAACGAACTCCGGCGGTACCGTCAGCGCGACACGCCAATCGATTCGGTCACCAGATTTGAGCGTGATATATTCGGTGATGGCTTGACCGAGCAGCATTTCAGCTTGCTGGACCGCTCGCTCTTGAATGAAGGCAGGAACTTGAGTTCGGCCGGGGATTGTCTGACTGAGTTTGGTCGGCTGGTATGAATCGCGAGGTGTCAAGTTATTGCTCGCAGCACTGCCATCGACCGGTTTTCCTCGCCGCAGTTGAGTTCGTTCGGAACCCATCCAACGAATGGCGGTCGCATGCAGTCCTCGTAGTTCGAGGTGCTTAACCACGTCAGCACGGGTCCATGTTTGCGGAGATCCCTCACGCGGCGTGGGGGCAATGGGCAACTGCAACAAATCGTCGGTCTGTTGACAGCGTCCGGTTACAACTTCGATCAGGTCGCCCACGTGAACTACTTGACCTTCGACGACAGGTTGTTCGCGGAGGCGTAGACAAATCGGTTCCGTTGCAACAACAGAGTCGAAACATGCTAGGCACACGAACACGAAGATGGAACGAAACAGATTCACGATTACCGCCGTAGGTTAGCGATTTGTTGTAGCAGTTGGTCGCCCGCTTGCACCGCTTGCGAATTGAGTTCAAAGCCGCGTTGGGTTGTGATCAAATCGATAAGTTCTTGCGTAGGTTCCACATTGGATAACTCGAGCGAGTTTTGCCGTAGCGTTCCGAGACCGTTAGTGCCCGGGTCACCTTGGATGGGAGCACTGCTGGCGTCAGTTTGAGCGTACATGTTCTCGCCGACTTTCAGCAGACCATCGGGATTGATGAACTGCACCATCTGCAACTGGCCAATTTGCTGCAGTTGGGTGGTGCCAACTTGTCGAACCGACACTTGACCGTTTGGGCTGATCGAAATACTGGATGCATCTTGGGGGATTTGAATCGGCGGTTCGATTAAGCGACCGGTTTGCGCTGACCCAATCACCAGATTTCCGTTGGCGTTAATATCAAGATTGCCAGCGCGAGTGTACAGCACGCCTTGCGATAGCGGATCTTGCACTTGAAGAAAACCGCTGCCTTCGATCGCAATATCGAGTTGCCGTCCAGTGTCTTGAATTGTGCCTTGAGTGAAATTCTTCTGAGTGCTTTCGACACGGGTTCCAAGTCCAACTTGGGTTCCGGTCGGCGTCGGCAATTGGTTGGAATCGA
The DNA here is from genome assembly GCA_033761895.1 of Pirellulaceae bacterium. Lineage (GTDB taxonomy): Bacteria > Planctomycetota > Planctomycetia > Pirellulales > Pirellulaceae > Aureliella. The sequence goes on from JANRMD010000207.1 coordinate 5,181, forward strand.
GCATGCCGGGATACTGATCATTGCGATACAGCAGATCTTCGAAATTCGCACGATCTTTCTTGAATGCCGTCGTGTTGATGTTCGCAAGATTATTAGCGATCACATCGAGCTTGGTCTGCATTGCATCCATGCCGGTTGCGGCTGTGTACAACGTTTGAACACTCATGTTGGATTTCCTTTGGAATTGTAGCGAGTGGCGAGTGGCGAGCGGCGAGCGGCGAGCGGCGAGCTTGCAACCCAGGCTGGAAGCCTAGGCTACTTAGCCTTGTTGCAGTACGCGACTGATGAGTTGCCCCATGGCTTGGTCTTGAGTTTGGATTAAACGTACGTTCGCTTCGTAGACGCGTGATGACTCGATCAGCTCCATCATGGCAGTGGTGGCTTGTACACCCGAGGACTCGAGGGCACCGCCGACGACACTGCGTTTGCTGTCCGCAACGGGGGTGGCCGGGGTCAGTGGTTGATAGAGATTGTCACCCACTCTAGCTAAATCACCGGGTTCTTTGGGTTGCATAAGCATCAAGGAACGTCGCTGCCCAGCTTGCGAGATCACGCCGCCATCGGTCACTTCAAATGGAATCCCTGGTTCGATCTTCAGCGGCTCGCCGGTGCTTGCGAGAACCGGATCTCCGTTGGGCGTGACCAGCGTGCCGGTGGAATCAAAGAGGAAGTTACCAGCACGGGTTAGTAATTGTTTGTCACCTCGCTGAATAGCAAAGAAGCTTTCTTTGTCGTTGATCGCGAAGTCGGTTTTTCGACCTGTACTTTGAATCGGACCTTGATTGAACTGAGTCACATTGGGGTGGATGGCAACTCCGCCACTGAGGTCATCGATGGAACCACTACCAGGCAGCGATTCCCCGCGTTCAATCGCCTCGGTGGGTCTGCTTTGCAGCATCGATAAATGCGGCTTGAATCCAGGCGTATTGATATTCGCCAAGTTATGGCTGAGTACTTCCAGCCGATGGCTTTGCGCGTTCGCGCCCGCTGCGGAGAGATAGAGTCCGTAAGGCATCCCAGATTAACTCGAATCGAAAGATCGCGCCCCTGCATTCACACACAGAAGCGTTTCGCAGTTTCGAAGCGCAGAGTCAAGGTTGGATGCCGCCACTTAATGGAAGAGGTCGCATCTGGCAGATGCGACCCACACATAATAGTCGCATCTGGCAGATGCGACCCACACGGAATGGTCGTATCCGGCAGATGCGACCCACTTTAGGCACTTATTGCAAGCAAATGTAGCTGAGCTCACGAAACGAGCCGCTTGTGAGGCGTTAAGAGCTATTTCGATTTCACGACAAAGTCCTTGGTCGAGTTTTCGTTTGGCAAATCCACTTTTTCGACATAGGGTGTATTCACAAGTGGCTTGCCTTGGGTCGACTCGCCTGCAGCGACACCGTCGTAGGGCATGATCGTCACGATGTACTTACCGCCGACCACGCCATTATCGCTATCGATGGAGTATTTGCCGGCTTGGATCTGCGCCATTGAGGCGGGGCCACCATTGCCGGCTTGTCCATCGGGTTCAAAGTTGATCTCGCCAGCCGGAACTGGTTTTCCATCTGGCATGGTGACTGAGCCGCTGAGAGTGAACTTCTTAATGCCTGTGCTGGACCCGCATCCGCTTAGGCACAGAATCATCAAAGCCACCGTTGCTGCACAGAGTGAATAATGCCCCCGAGTATTGCAAAGTTTCATAAACAACCTGAATTGCTGGAAGAATTGAAGCGAACATTAGTTTGGTGAGAAACCGGCGGCTGGCATGCCATCATTGCGCACTGCCATTTGACGATACAAATTGATGTCGATGTTCTCAGAGATAAAGTGAATTGAGCCATCAGACATTCCAAAATTGCAGCCTCCGGTATGTTGACTACCGAACAGGCGGCTGACGAAATTGAAGCAGTCTGCAACTCCAGGCGCACATCTCCGTTGGGCATTGATTTGCAAGACAGCAGCCGCAAATGTCAAAGGCACGGCGAACGCATTGTCCGCTTTGAGACTCGATGCCCACCCCGCGTGAAAGCCGTCGGTGCGCATGTTCGGCGTTGGCATGTAGCGACTCTCGCCAATCACGAATACGTTTGTCGTTCCATCGGTGATGTCAGCGATGCGGGTCCGCGAGTTTGCAAAGATAACGCCAGATTGGAAGAAGACGCGTTGACCCAATTGCGTTGAACAAGGGGCAGAGCCAGCTCCAGTTGGAGGTCCGCCACCTTGAACGCCCAGGTAGTTACTGTTGTTAACGGTTGATTGCGAATTTGGGTCCGAAGGACATTGGAACTTGGCCATGTTCAGCCTGAACAGATCTGAGTTGGGTAGTTGTCCAGCAATGTTGGATGAGCCTGTAAAGGTCTTCGTGAAATCGAAGCGGGCATAGAGACTCGTTTCTTCGACGAATGGCAGGATCAAAACTGTCCAGGGAGCTTGAGTGCGGTCGGACCCGGTCGTGCAGAAATTGGCTGGCGTTAGCGCAGCTCTGGCGGCTGCCGAATAGGTAATGATTCCACCAGAAGGAAATGTACGAAAAGTGCTTTCGTAGTTGTGACAGGCCAGGGAAGCTTGCTTCAAATTGTTCGAGCACTGCATGCGACGTGCGGCTTCACGCGCCGCTTGGACGGCGGGCAGGAGAAGTCCAACCAGAATTCCGATGATGGCAATCACCACCAGGAGTTCCACAAGGGTAAAGGCTTTTTGTCTGATCCGCACGGAAACTCTCCTAACAATAAAGGGCGAATAAAATCCTCGCTTCAACAGCAGTCGAAGCGTCGGGGGTTAAGCGATGGATGTCGACGACTAGCAACGCCATGGACCAAGTCACTCGCTATCGTCTCTCGCAAAACGATGATGGTGGCGACTTGATTGGTTTCCTGCAGAATATCGTCCGCATCGTGAGCATTTGGGACCCAACACCTCACGTAGCGAAGCACCTGCTGCTGTTGAGTCCCAAGCAGCTTAACAAACAAGTCAATGCGGCCTGAGCTCTCAATAGCGGCGTTTTGGGGTGTTGTGATTACCATTAGCTCGATCCTAGGCATATTAATAGCCGAAAACCTCGCTTTTGGACGCATGAAAATCAAATAATCGCGAAAATTTCTGCCAAGACTATAACCGCAAACGCATCCTCACAACGATCTTTGTAAGTCTGCGCGCCGTAATCTGGATAGTCTGGTAAAATGAGAGACCATTACAGTCCAGCAGATCGGGTTGATAGCAAGTTAGTAACGAACCTCTCGATCACCGAGAAATTTCACGGCCCTTCAATGGCTTTTGCTTCACCCAAGCTTTCGCAACCTTTATCAAAACACCCTCCAATCGACCTCACCACCCCACCTTCTCGAAGAGTTTTCGCTATGCAGAATCGCGTTCAGTGTTTTTCACGACGAACTCCTTTGTTCACATGCGCAGTCCTTTTGTGTTTGACTTGTGTGCATTTGCCGGCAATGGGCGACGACGCCACTGATGTCACGACCAAAGTCGCCGCAGCGGTGAAGAACAATAAGCTCTCCATTCAAGCCAGCAATCAAGCCTTCGGCGACACAGCACCAGGAATTCCCAAAAAGCTATCGGTTGAATTTCGCATTGGCGACAAGGAACAGCGTCGCGAAGTTAACGAAAATGGTACGCTCGAAATCGACGTACCAGCCGGCCAGAAGCTGCTGATCACCAAAGCCGTTTATGGCCCCGCCGATGGTTCAAAGCCAGTCAACATCGAGAATGCGGACGAAGTTCTCGAGACACTGCCTGGGTTCAAGGTCGAGCATGTGTTGAAGGCGGACGCATCCAAGAACGGTTCCTGGATCTGCATGGCCAAGGACCCCAAAGGTCGTTTGCTGCTGGGAGGGCAGAGTGGCCAGCCAATCACACGTGTTACGATCCAAGATGGCAAATGTGTCAAGCAAGAGATTCTCAGCATACCTGTCAGCGAAACGATGGGCATGCTGTTTATCGATAATGTGCTTTACATCAGCGGCAATGGGAGTCGCGGCTTTGCGCTCTACCGTTGCAAGGATACGAAAGGCAATGACAGCTTCGATGACGTTGAATTCCTGCGCGAGTGGCAGGGAGGTTCAGGCGAGCATGGATCGCATGGTCTCGTCTTAGGACCGGACAAGATGCTATATGCCGTGTGTGGGAATTTTACGGGGCTTCCGAAAGATCTTGCTCCGAGTTCGCCTCATCGCAACTACGGCGATGATCTGGCGTTGCCTCGCATGGAAGACGGTAATGGCTTTGGTGCCGGCGCCAAGCCACCAGGCGGCTATGTCGCGAGAATGGACTTGGATGGCAAAAACGTTGAGATGTTCTCAGCTGGTCAACGCAATACCTACGACATTGGTTTCAATGCTGATGGTGAGCTGTTCGGTTTTGACAGTGACATGGAATGGGACTGGGGTAATCCTTGGTACCGACCGACTCATGTGTTTCACTCTGTCCGAGGCGGTGACAATGGCTTTCGCGAAGGGAGTGCCAAGTGGCCTGAGCATTACTTCGATGGTTTGCCGTATGCAACGACCATTGGTATTGGTTGCCCGACGGGTGTTGTTTTTGGCACAGGAGCAAAATTTCCGACCAAATACCAAAAGGCCTTCTACATCTGCGATTGGACTTATGGTCGGCTGATGGCAGTCCACCTGACTCCCAAGGGAGCAAGTTACACAGGTACGTTTGAGAATTTTGTTGCCCCCAAGTCGCTCAAAGGCAACTCCTCCAAGACGCCACTTAATCTCACTGACGTTGTGATAGGCGATGATGGTTCCCTGTACTTTACCATCGGTGGACGGGGCACCCAGGCGAGCTTGTTCCGCGTGTCGTACACCGGCAACGAACCGGCGAAAGCCCTGAATGTGGCTGATTTGCTTTTGCAAAGCGAAGAGGGACGCGACGCGCGCGCTTTGCGACGACGATTGGAAGCCTTTAATGTCCAACCTGATCCAGCTGCAATCGAGTTTGCATGGACTCATCTCAATAGCTCTGATCGCCATATTCGCTATGCCGCGCGAATGGCCATCGAACGCAACCCTGTCTCTCAGTGGCAAGGCAAGGCGATCTCCGAAAAGCAGCCACGTGCGGCTTTGACGGCCCTGTTGGCACTAGCTCGCTGGGGATCGGCAGATACGCAGCCCGCGATTCTGAAGTCCTTGGCATCCATTCCGTTCTCTGCGCTCAACGAAGAAGAAACGTTGAACAAGCTGCGAGTGATCGAAGTCTCGCTCGCACGGCAAGGCATTCCTACAGGCGATGTTGCCAAGCAGGTCATCGCTGAGCTCGATCCGCTCTATCCAGCCAAGACTGCAGTCATCAACCGCGAATTGAGCCAAATACTGTTGGCTTTGAATGCGCCCAACGCAGTGGCTAAAACCGTGGCCCTCTTGAAGTCTGCCACAACGCAGGAAGAACAAATCACGTACGCAGTCAATTTGCGCAGCGTCAAAGAGGGTTGGACTGTGGATTTACGTCGGGCCTACTTGTCGTGGTGGAATGGCGGACGTTCGAACAAACATCCTGCTGAAGTTCTGCAGTGGTTCGACGAAGCTGGCATCCCGTTTAACAATGGAGCCAGTTTTGCAAACTTCATGTCGCACGCTCATGAGGAAGCCAAGTTTGCTATGTCGCCCGATGAGATCACCGCGCTGACGGACGTGTTTGAAGAGTACAGCAAACTGCAATCCCTAAAGACCGCAATTGCTCCAGGGCCACCCAGAAAACTGGTCAAGGAGTATACAACTGCCGACCTGCAGCCACTGTTGAACCAGGTCAGCAAGGGCCGTAACTTCGCGAAGGGCAAAGAAGTCTTCAGTCAAGCTCAATGTATCTCTTGCCATCGCTATGGCGATCTGGGCGGAGCGATCGGCCCTGACCTAACGGCAGTGGCAACTCGCTTCAAACGCCAAGATATCTTGGAAGCATGCACGGAGCCTTCGAAGGTCCTTTCGGAGCAATATGCCAACACAGCCATCGCAACCAGTGACGGGCGCGTCGTTGTGGGTCGTATTGCGGAAGAGACAGCTGATAAAGTTGTCATCAAGCCGAATCCACTAGAACCCGAGACTGTTAGCATCAACAAATCCGACATTGAGTCCCGCAAGCTTTCGAATATCTCGCCCATGCCTGCTGGGCTGCTGAATACGTTTTCAGAGACAGAGATTTTGGACCTACTGGCCTATTTGGAATCACTCGGAAATCCAAAGCATCAGAATTTTCAGTAAGTGCATCCTCGTAGCCTAGGCATCCTGCCTGGGTTGGCCTATTAACTGATTTGATTTCTCGGCGTCGGCGAATCACGCCCAGGCAGGTTGCCGAGGGCACGGTAATGCGCAGAAGACCAACGATACTGTTCGGGGCTCTCGACCAACCCAGCTTTGACTGGGTTGTCAACGAATGCAAACAACTGCTTTTGTTGATGATGCTCCCAATCGTCAATGGAAAATGTAGCTGGACGAGGCTTACGTTTCAGATGGTCACGGTAGCCATTGATTTGTTTTATACCCGCCTGTGATATACTGCCATGCAGGCAACCAGTTATAAATACTGGTTGACCGAGCACATCCCAGTGAGGCAAGTTTCTTCTACGAAAAACGCCTTCCATAATGGATCTCCTTGGTGGTAGCCAGGGTTCACGATTGGATTGCTGAGTTCATTAGCTTAGAGAATTTTGGGGCTTGTAAGCAAGTAATGCTGGTTAAGAATAGGGCAAAAATACCACTACAAACCCAGGCAGGATGCCTAGGCTACGGAGGGCAGGCTTGCACTACAAGCCTGCCTCTCCCTGTGACCATTACGCGAGTTGATGGTTCATGCCGGCATGAGCGAGGACATCGTCCTGCACACGCTTGGGTGTCGCTCGATAGCCGTTGGGCGTCATGGTGAACGTACCTTTGCCTTGAGTTAGCGAACGAATCTCGTTGGCATAGTCAAGCAATTCAGCGAAAGGCACCTCGGCTTCGATGCGGCAGTTGCCATCGATGACTGTCGATGCTTTGACAACACCGCGTTTGCGAGCCAAGTTGCCCGCCACTCCACCTTGGTACTCGCTCGGCACTTCAACCTCCAACTGCATCACCGGTTCGAGCAACTCGAGTCCAGCCCGCGGAAGGATTACGTGTCGCATCGCTTCTTGGACGCACTGCCTAAAGGCGAACTCTGAAGAGTCCTTTTCATGTTGTTCTCCATCAGTAAGTACAATCCTCACGCCGACAATCGGGAACTGCCCCAAAGGCCCGCACGAAAGTGCGTCTTGGAAACTCTCCCGAATCGTTGGCAAAAAAGCTCGATCGATTTGACCACCAACCACTTTGTCTTGAAATTCGAAATCGACTTCAGAATCCTCTGGTAGTACTTCCAATCGCCCGACAATATGTGCGAATTGGCCAGGGCCACCCGTCTGCTTCTTCAATCGATACTCGAATTCAACATCGCGAGTTGGACGTTCTTTGTAAGCGACTTGAGGTCGTCCGACATAGACCGCACATTCATGCTCTTCGCGGATACGCTCGATGTACACATCCAAATGCAGCTGTCCCATACCTGCGATTTCCATTTCGCCCGATTCTTGGTTCACTCCATAGTGGAACGTCGGATCTTGGCGACGAAAACGCTCGAGGGCTTTCGCCAATTTGTCACTATCTTCATGTCGCTGAGCTTGTATGGACAATCGCATGACGGGCTCCGCAACCAGGATGTTTTCCATCGCTACATTGCAGCCAGCGCTTACAAACGTATCACCTTGGGCACAATCCAGCCCAACCACACCAAGCAAATCGCCTGCGTCCGCCGCATCGATATCCACATGATTATTGGCGTGGATACGAACCAGCCTTGGAAAGCGATGGCGTTTTCCGGTTCGCGTGTTTAGGTACGCTTCGCCACGATTAATCCGGCCTTGATAGACCCTTACAAACGTGAGCGGCCCAAATCGGTCGACGGTTGTCTTGAACGCCATCGCAACCAAAGGTGAGTTCACGTCGCTGGTTAGCAACTGCTTGGCGGGCGCTGCGCCTGCCTCAACCCGCTTTGACAAGTCGATTGCCCAAACTTGTCGATCGAGCGGCGAAGGCAAGTAATAAGCAACGGCATCCAAGAGTTCTTGGACACCCTTGTTCTTAAAGGCCGTACCCATCAGCACCGGAGTAACCCGATGAGCGATCGTTGACTGTCGGATCGATGCCCGCACTTGGTCGACTGTCGGAGGTTTCCCCGCCAGCACGACTTCGAGCAGTTCTTCGTCAGCCAACGAAAGCACCTCCAGCAGTTCGCCGCGAGCCGCTTCAGCCTCAGCCAACATGTTGGTAGGAATGCACTCGCGTCTAACCCGTTGACCAAACTCGCCGTCAAAGTAGACCGCTTGCATTGTCACCAAGTCAACGATTCCCTCAAAGTGATCTTCCAACCCGATCGGCAGTTGCAGTAACGCGACGTTGCAATTCAATCGCTCACGCATCTGATCGATGACGCGATTGGGGTTCGCCCCGATACGATCCATCTTGTTGATGAACGCAACTCGCGGGACTCCATATCTTCGCATCTGACGATCAACCGTCAGCGACTGACTTTGCACTCCGCCAACGCTGCACAGGACCAGCACAGCCCCGTCTAGCACTCGCAGACTCCGTTCAACTTCAACTGTAAAGTCGACGTGTCCCGGAGTGTCGATGACTTGAAACGTATGCCCATTCCAATCGACGCTGGTAACGGCTGACTGAATAGTGATGCCGCGTTTGCGTTCGATCGGATCGCTGTCCATGGTGGCACCGTGGCCGTCGGCACCGCGAACGTCATGCATCGCATGAATTCGTCCGCAGTAATACAGCATGCGTTCTGTCAAAGTTGTTTTGCCAGAATCGATATGAGCGGAGATGCCAATGTTACGAAGGCGTTGTAGTCGAGTGGACATTATGTTGATTCCTATTGTTGATTGAGCTTAACTGAGATTTTTTTCATATGACGGATTCGCTACGGACGTGCACGAACCCATTCGTTACTGGAAAGAAGTTAAGGGGCATGCGGAGTTGAGCGGGCGAGGACGCCCCACGCTCCCAACCCCATTCCGCCGACTAGCGCTGCAAGACCCCAACACAACACCTGCAAATACAACTCTGGCAAATACACGGCCGGTAAACACAACGCAGACCAGCATGTGCTGCTAGGCTGGGGTGACCAACGGCGATGCAAGACCAAGCTCGAACCGACACATTAGTCGTCCAAAGCAAGTGCGAGCCAATTCACGAGGGGATGATGACTGCAGGATCGCAGCGCGCTAGACTATCGCGGCAAGATCGCCGACGAAGCGAGCTGGCAAACCAGCTGAGTGAAGAATGAAATAGATACCGTAGCGCACGGTAGACTCCAAATCAACGAAGACGCGATTGCATGGAAACTCGCGAATCATGACAAGGTTCACCTGTACTAGGTTCGCGCTCAGTAAGCCGGAATGTCTAACCATCTACTTTAAAGAAAGAGCGTGACTATGTGGGACTCTCGATTCGGATGCGTGCTCTTGATATCGATTCTTGTTTGCAGTCATGCCACTGGACAAACCGCCGGTCAAACTACTGGGCAGAATGCCAAAGCAGATTGGGCTCGCTTTCGTGGGCCGAGTGGCGTGGGAATTGCTGCAGCAAGTTCTATTCCAACTGACTGGGGTCGCGACGCGGGCGTTTTATGGAAAACCGCTTTACCTGGCGCTGGGGCTTCAAGCCCGATCGTGTTTGGCGATCGCGTCTACCTAACAGCTTATACGGGTTACCTCGTACCGGGCGAAGAAACGGGGAGTCTAGAGAAACTCAAGCGCCACGTAATCGCCATCCGCCTGACCGATGGGCAATTGATTTGGGATAAATCCTTCCCAGCCAAGTTGCCGGAGGAGGAGCGGATTCGCGACCACGGTTTCGCAGCCAACAGCGTGGCCGTCGATTCGGAGCGAGTCTACGCGTTCTTTGGTAAGTCGGGTGTGCTGGCGCTCGATCACGAGGGCAATCAACTTTGGCAGGCGGATGTGGGAGCGAAGACCAATGGCTGGGGTACCGCAGCTTCGCCCGTTCTATACAAAGATCGTGTGTTTATCAATGCGAGCGTAGAAAGCGAATCGCTGATTGCCCTGAATGCGAAGACCGGCGCGGAGCTATGGCGAGCTAGTGGTATACGTGAAGCCTGGAACACACCCTTGGTTGTTCAAAACCAAGCAGCTGCCGACGAGCTCGTTATTGCAACTCAAGGGAGTATTCAGGCATTCAATCCTCAGACGGGCAAATCGCTCTGGTCCTGTGAAACTGACATCGGTTGGTACATGGTTCCAAGCGTGGTGGCGGATAACGGAATCCTCTATTGCTTGGGAGGTCGATCCGGAACCGCCTCGTTGGCGGTACGTGTTGGAGGTCAGGGAGACGTAACCCAAACGCATCGCTTGTGGACCAGCCCCAAAGGCTCCAACGTCTCCTCGCCAGTGTTCAAGGATGGTTATCTCTACTGGGTGAACGACTCTCGCGAGACCGCTTACTGTGCAGATGCCAAGACAGGCAAAGTTATCTTCGAGCAACGTTTGCCGCGCGGCGGCCAGTTCTACGCCTCGGCACTGCTCGTGGATGAAAAGTTGCTTTATGTGAATCGTCAGGGAAAGACTTTCGTCCTGGCGGCCAAGCCTGAATACGAACTACTGTCGGTCAACGATCTGTCGGATGGCAGCGACTTCAACGGCAGCCCGGCAGTGACAGGCAATCAGCTACTGCTGCGTTCTGATAAGTACTTGTATTGCATCGGCTCGAAGAAGTAAGGCTGGTTACTGAATGCGACAGTGGCGATTTACCGCGATTTACTGCGATTTACCAGGGACCGTGCATCTTTTTCTTTTGGTGATTTGCAAGTAGACTGCGTTGTCGGCTGCGTTTCTAGGTGCAGTTGGTTTAGCATCTTTTACGCAAGCAATCATCATGAAAAACTATCCGCAATTGTTCTTAAACACGCGTAAAGCGGGCTCGTTCTTGGGGCAACATCCCTGGGTGCTAGAGAAGTCGATCATCGATCCGACCGTCCCGCTTGAGCCTGGGACAACTGTGGACTTGATGCATCCCCAAGGTCACTGGATCGGGCGCGGCATCTACAACCCGCTCAGCCGTATTCGAGTTCGCCTCTATCAGTGGGAACAATCAACCGACCTCGACGAAGTCTGGTTGCGAGCTCAATTGGACTCGGCCGTCGCCATGCGAGACGCTTGGCAACAAGTTCACGGTCCCCTCGATGCGGTTCGTTTGGTGAATAGCGAAGGCGACGGACTTAGCGGGCTGATTATTGACAAGTTTTTGGACTATGTGGTGGTGCAGTTCTCCGCGATTGCCATGCAACGCTGGTCGAGCGTGATCGTCGCTTGGTTGCAGGAGAGATACCAGCCAACTGCGATTTTCTTAAGAACTGACCAGAAGACAGCCGCCAATGAAGGTACCGAAAATCTCGATGAAATCATTGGCGTTGTGCCCGATCGCCCCATCGAACTCAACGAATGCGGTGTGCGAATTCAACTCGATTTGGCGAGCGGACAAAAAACTGGCTACTACTTAGACCAGCGCTCCAACCGCATGCGCGCCGCTCAGTGGGTGCAGCCCGGAGCAATGCTGGATGTGTGCAGTTACTTGGGTGGTTTCTCATTGGCGGCTTGCCGCTGGGGGAAACCGACCAGTGTCTTGGCATTAGATTCCAGTAAGCGCGCACTTGAACAGGCAGCGACCAACGCAAGCCTCAATGGATTTTCCCAAATCCGTTTTGAACAAGCCGATTGCTTTGAACGCTTGGGGCAAATGCAGCAGGCAGGCGACAAGTTCCAAACAGTTGTGCTCGACCCACCCCGCATGGCCAGCAATCGCGGAAACGTCGCCGCAGCCCTCCGCGCTTACCACCGATTGAATTCCCTCGCCTTGGAGTTGCTTCTACCGGGTGGAATACTGGTCACGTGCAGTTGTTCCGGTCGCGTCAGCCGCGAAGAATTCGCGGGTGTGTTATCCGCCGTGGCATCGCGCCAGCGACGAAGTGTGCAGATCATCGAAAGCCTAGGTGCTGACTTCGACCATCCGATTAGCACCAATTGCCCCGAAAGCGAATACTTGAAGTGTTTTATCTGCAGGGCAAAATAAAAATGGTCATGGTATGCCGCTCCATCGTCACACCATGACCATGCATGTCGTTGGAACGCGTCCGAGGACCCGTTCCACCCTCCCAATCCGTGGTGTTATTTCTATCGGCCACTCCAGGTCCAACGCTTTGATGATTTTCGGAAATTTGATTTGACGAACCCTAAATTGCATGCCCAGTGCACCTGGAGTCTGCTGACTTAATTGCAATAGAGGTGGTTACTGATTTATTGTCGCACGATTGTCCCAATCGTTGCTGCAACCATTGAGCCGACGGCGCTGGCGGCCCGTTGATTTAGTGAGCCGACGGCGCTAGCCGCGGGTGACCGAAGGAGCAAGCGCTCATCGTCAATAAACTTGCCAATGCAGAATAACTTCCGGTACAGCTCGCATTGGAACGATTCAAGGCCATGCACGCACCAAACTTCGAGACCCGCGGCTAGCGCCGTTGATTTAGTGAGCCGACGGCGCTAGCCGCGGGTGACCGAAGGAACAAGCGTTCATCGTCAATATACTTGCCAATGCATAATAACTTCCGGTACAGCTCGCATTGGAACGAATCAAGGCCATGCACGCACCAAACTTCGAGACCCGCGGCTAGCGCCGTCGGCTCACTAAAAGCAGGAGCACTCACGAAATGCTTGACACATTCCGCTGCGAGATTATCGGTAGCGGAAGCCGTCAAGGCTTTCGAGCAGCACTCACGAAATGCTTGAGGGCTTGTTGATTATTGCGAGACGGGCAGTGTGAGCCGACG
>JANRMD010000208.1:0-54143 GCA_033761895.1 Pirellulaceae bacterium
CGTCCACTGCTCGGCGATGTGCGAATCGAGCCTCAGCAGCACGTGCAGGTGGTTATCCATCACGGCAAAGCCCCCGACGGAAACAGCGAAGATTTCCGCAAGTTCCTTAAGTCGTCTTTCGATCCAACCTTTGCGGTCACCTGAGTGCGAACCTTCGCCTTCGGCCAAAAGATGGGCTTGCCTGACCACTCTGGAAATACTGTGATACCAACGACTTACGGCGACATCGACCAATTTAGAGCGTGCGATCGTCATATCTAGTTCTCCTTGGTTAGTCCGCAGAGTTTACCAAAATCGCCGGTGGGTGTCTACTTACAACGCCTGTCCTTGCAAGTCTTGCGCGTGCGGCAGGCGGCAGACTAGAATATTGGGGTGGGGATTTACTGCCTGGACGATTCAATCTCTTTCTTGTGTTGCAATATGTATAGACTGCTCGTTGCTTGCTTTGTTGCTGGTTTGTGTTTGCCAGGGGCTGTTTCATCCGCTCAAGATTCGAAGCCATCGATTCGTGGGTTCATCGAACGCTACTCCGCCGATGTGCAGACACTTGGGCATCGCTTTCGGCTGCCTCTCGATACTGCGGCCACGGAACGTCGGTTGGCTGTCACCAGCGATTGGCTGGTTCTACTGCGCGAGCAAAAGTTCGACCGACTGGATCGAGCTGCAAAAGTTGATTACCTGTTGCTCAAGTCGGAACTTGAGTATCAGCTGCAGAAGATTCGTCGCGATAGCGAGCGAGACGCACAAGCGGCGAAGTTAATGCCGTATGCGAGTACCTTAGTCGCCTTCTGCAAGGCTCGCGAAGATGTGGACACGATCAAGCCAGCCGAAGTAGCTGACGCACTCGACGGCGCCGCAAAGGCCGTCGAAGCTGAGGCCAAAGCGGTTCGCCCCATCGCGGATACGCTGGAGCGTGACGAGGCGACTCGACAGCGCCTAACGGCACTGAGAGCCAGTGAGCTGATTGCGGCACTGCGGAGCTCGCTGCGTGAGGCTCATGGGTTCTACAGCGGTTACGACCCGCAATACTCCTGGTGGGCAAAGCAACCGATGGAACGGCTTTTGGCGGCGCTGGAAAAGCACCGAGTCGCGATTCGTGAACGCGTGGTTGGCGTGCCTGATGCCGATCAAGAGACGATCATCGGTCTTCCAATTGGCGACGACGGCTTAAGACTAGAGTTGGAACATGAGTGGATAGCGCACGAACCGGCTGAGCTGATTGCTCTCGCAGATCGCGAGATGAAATGGTGTGACGAGCAGATGCTTTCGGCCAGTCGCGAACTCGGGTTTGGTGACGATTGGCGTAAGGCCATGGAGCATGTTAAGAGCAAGCACGTTGAGCCCGGCGCCCAAACGGAGATGATTCGCAATTTGGCTTGGGAGGCGATTCGCTTTTTGGAGGCCAACGACTTGGTAACGGTTCCAGCTCTGGCGGCTCAAGGTTGGCGAATGACGATGATGAGTCCCGAGCGGCAGCGAGTGAATCCGTATTTTCTTGGGGGCGATACGATCATCGTATCCTATCCGACCGACAGCATGACGCATGAAGAAAAACTGATGAGCATGCGGAGCAATAATGAGCATTTCTCGCGAGCCACAGTGCATCACGAGTTGATTCCAGGCCATCATTTGCAATTCCATATGCTGCCGAGGTATCGACCGTATCGCAAGATATTCGATACGCCGTTTTGGATCGAAGGCTGGGCCTTGTATTGGGAGATGTTGTTATGGGATCTCGATTTTGCCCGCAATGCGGAAGATCGCGTGGGGATGCTGTTCTGGCGTCGGCACCGTTGCGCGCGAATTGTTTTCTCTCTAAGTTATCATTCGGGGAAAATGTCACCGCAGGAATGCGTGGACTATTTAGTGGAGCGAGTTGGGCATGAACGGTCGGCAGCAGCTGCTGAAGTGCGTCGCTCAATCATGGGCGGTTACAGCCCTCTGTACCAAGCGGCCTACATGCTGGGCGGTTTGCAATTCCGAGATATGCACCGAGAGCTCGTCCAAGGTGGTAAGATGAGCAATCGGCAATTCCATGATGCGATCTTGCAGGAGCATTCTATTCCGATAGAACTACTCCGAGCCTATCTGACTGGCCAAGAATTGGCGGCTGATGCGAAGCCGAGTTGGAAATTTGCGAAAATCGAGGAAGAGTAACTTTTGAGTGACGGAAGCAACATGAATTTCCCCGAACAGCCGGAAAACCCCTACGCGGCAGCCACACAGTCGGTGCCCTTCGATCCCAATGCCTTACCAGCAAGCAGCGGGATGGTAAATCAGGTGACGGTCGTCGGAGTTTTGCAGATAGTCGTTGGCGCGATGGAATTGCTGATGGGCGCTTTTCTGCTTTTCTACGCGGGAATCTTTGGTTTTGTCATGCCCAACATCGAAGATAGCGCTGAGGATCTGCCACCGCCTGAAGCTATGTTCTGGATCTCGATTGGATTAGCGGTCGGTGGAACAATCGTGTTCGTGTTCGCGATTTTGCGAATTGTGACAGGCATCAACAGTTTCTGGTTCAAACAGAGAACCCTGATGCTGGTATCGTTGATTGGTGGGATGGTCACGGTGCTGACATGCTATTGCTCGCTGTTCTCGGTAGGTGTTGGTATCTATGGGCTGATCGTCATGCTTGATCCTGCAGTAAAAATGGCGTACCAAATGTCGGCGGAAGGTGTGCCTGCAGAAGAGATCAAAGCTCGATTTGCTCGAGCAAGATTTGGGCTTTAGTTTTTGATACTACAGAAATGAGTGGTTATGTTACGTCGACAAGCGGTTCAAATCGGTACGGCTTCTGCCCTAGGATTGCACTTGCTCCAGCAGGTCACTGAAGCACAACAGGCCAGTAATAACCCCCAAGCACCTTTAGCTATATCAGACGAAGTTGCCAAGAGTTTTACGAAGCCCGTCTTCATTGCTACTTGGCCGTTTGGTTTGGCTGCCTGCGAGCGTTCAAGAAGCGAACTGACAAGTAGTGGCTCGATTCTGAATGCCGTTGAACGCGGCATCAATGTGACTGAGTTGGATGAGACCGTTGACTCCGTTGGTGTTGGCGGAACCCCCAACGCTGAAGGGGTCGTTCAGTTGGATGCTTCTTTCATGGATGGAGTGCATCAACGCGCCGGTTCGGTGGCCGGTTTGGAGGGATATCCAAACCCAATCTCCGTGGCTCGTCGGGTCATGGAAACCACCAAGCACGTGATGTTGGTGGGACAAGATGCAGCCAAGTTCGCCGCCAGGCAGAAGTTTGTGCAGCGCGATCTATTGACTCCTCAAAGCCGCGAACGCTGGGAGAAATGGAAAGCGGCTCAGAAAGCTGGGACCAATCCCGCAGACAAATCCCATGACACGATCGCTCTGTTGGGCCTCGGCAGTGACGGACATTTATGCGGTGGCTGTTCAACCAGCGGGCTTGCTTTCAAGCTGCCAGGCCGCGTCGGCGATAGTCCATTGATCGGCTCGGGGTTGTATGTTGATGGCGAAATCGGCGCTGCGGGTGCCACCGGTGTCGGCGAAAACGTGCTTAGATACTGCGCTTCGTTTTTAATCGTCGAATTCATGCGTCAAGGTAAGAATCCTACTGATGCTTGCGAAGCTGCAATTCGACGGATTTCGGCTGGTGATGGAAAGCCGCCGCAAGCATTGAGTGTCAATTTCGTGGCGGTGAACAAAGCAGGTGTGATTGGAGCTGCGGGTACGGACATAGAGTTTGTATGCGCAGTCGTTGATGCCAATCGCGCACTGCTCGTACAACCTCGCCTGGTACGATAAGCTTCGCAGTTTGAAGCCATTAAGGCCCATCAAGGCATTCGAGTAGCAATCGTGCATCGTGGTGCATTCTGCTAATGTGATTGAAAAACATGGAACAGTTACCTCAGGTTGATGCGGTTGCAAATGCGGTCGGTACTTTAGCAGAACGGCTGCGGGTTGTGGCTGCAGAGAGTTGCCACGCCTGCGAAGCCAGTGGGCGAGTGTTGTCCACGCCGCTTTGTGCAGATCGCGATTCACCCGCGATCGATGTTTCTGCCATGGATGGCTATGCGATTCGATTGTCCGATCTTAAGGCTGCTGAATTGCAGGCTGCTGAATTGCCGGTAGCGGCCGTTGCCGCAGCCGGTAGTGAGCCCCAATCGCTTGGACCTGGTGCAGCCGTACAGATCTTCACGGGGGCTGCTGTGCCACCTGAGTCGGACTGTATCATTCGACGCGAAGATACTGTTGAATCGCCTGGACGAGTAAAGATTGCTGTTTCAGTGGAGTCCTTGTCGAAAGGGCTGAACATTCGACGGCGCGGCGAGAATACCAAAGCGGGCGATGTGGTGCTTCCACTCGGCGCGGTTTTAAATGCGCCCGCGATGGGCGCGGTTGCAACATTTGCTCACACTCAGCTGTCGGTCTACCGGCGTGTGCGAGTCGTTGTGTTGAATACCGGCGATGAATTGGCTGGTATCGGCGAAGAGGTTCAGCCGTGGCAGATACGCGATTCGAATGGCCCATTGCTAGAATCTTGGCTGCGGCAGTATCCATGGATTGAATTTATTTGCCGCAAGCACGTTGGCGATCGGCTTGCTCTCGTTCAATCGGCGATTGAACAGCACTTGGCGGACGCCGATGCAATCCTTTTAACCGGCGGCGTGTCGATGGGGGATACCGACTACGTTCCCGAGGCGATCGCCAATCTGGGCGGTGAGGTGGCTTTTCATCGTTTGCCCATTCGACCGGGTAGACCTGTACTAGGTGCAAGCCTGGGTGGGAAGCTGCTGCTGGGTCTACCCGGGAATCCAGTAAGTGTAGCGGTGACCTCGCGCGTGATAGGGTTTCCACTGCTACGTAAACTTGCGGGCATCGTGCCGACTGAAGAGCCCCTCGGACGATGCGAACTGACTGATGCGGACAACAAGACGCTGTCGCTAGTTTGGTATCGTTTGGTGAAAATCGATCAGGATGCGAAAGTCAGGTTAGTTGGCTCGCAGGGCTCTGGGGATTTGGTCTCGCTTTCTCTAAGCGATGGCTTTGTGGAGTTGCCCATGGGGGCGAGCGGTAATGGGCCCTGGCGAGTGAGATGGTGGTGAGGATCTGCTAGGAGTCTTGCCGCTGCTTTCAGCACCAGTGCACAAAGTGGCGGGCAAGCCGCCGCAAAGCCCCTATAGCGTAAGCCAATGGCATCCTGGATGATGTACGCCAGTGCGTTTCACAGCAACGAGGCAGTGATTTTAGGTAGGGGTGTAAGCGGTGGCGAGAATGAATCCGTTTGGTTTTGTGCGGGTGACTGCAGCTGGTCACGCAACTAGTATTGCTAACCCGCTAGGCAACGCTGCGGCAGCGATCAAAAGTTTGGATCAGTTTGCAGATAGCGATGTGGTGGTCTTCGCCGAGCTTTCGCTGGCTGGTTACACATGCGGAGATTTGTTCTCGCAGCAGCATTTGCTTGATCAGGTCCTAGAAGCGCTCAGCCAAGTAACGAAACACACCGTAGGCCGTCAGCAGTTGGTCATTGTCGGACTGCCGATTCGTGTGCAAGGCAGTTTGTACAATGCAGCCGCCGCTATCTGTGATGACCAAGTGCTGGGGATCGTACCTAAACAGTACCTGCCAAACTATCAGGAGTTCTACGAAGCCCGATGGTTTGCAGCAGCTGATGGCAGCGAACCGGCCAGTGTTGACTTGGGCGAACTCGGCGAAGTGCCGTTTGGGATCGACTTGCTGTTTGAATGTGGCGATTTGGTCGTAGGCATCGAGATTTGCGAAGACCTCTGGATGCCTGTTCCGCCGAGTAGCTTGCAAGCGTCAGCGGGTGCAAACTTGTTGGTCAATTTGTCGGCGAGCAATGAGATCATCGGCAAAGCGAGCTACCGGGAGTTGCTTGTGCGCAGCCAATCGGGTCGTTGCTTGGCCGCATACGCTTATTCAAGCGCGGGGCCGACGGAATCGACAACGGATATCGTCTTCGGCGGGCATTGCATGATCACCGAAAATGGCTCACTGCTGGCAAAGTCCGAGCGTATCGGTGAGCCCCATTGTGCTTGGTTGGAGCAATCTCACGCGACAGCAGACATTGATCTTCAGCGATTAGCGCATGATCGACAAATCACGCAAAGTTGGCAGCAAGCGGCGAAGCGGCTGCCCAATGAGTTTCGCCGCATTCAATTCTCGGGTGAGTTTGATAGCAGCGGTTCGCTGCGCAATGTGGTGGCACAACCTTTCGTGCCGCGCGACGATAGCGAACTGCATGCGCGCTGTGCTGAGGTATTTGGGATTCAATGTGCAGGCCTCGCAAAACGCGTCTCTCGCTTGCCCGCTCAGTTGCCGCTGAACATTGGCGTTTCAGGCGGGCTTGATAGCACATTAGCTTTGCTAGTGGCGGTCAAGACTTGCGAGTGTAGAGGTTGGCCACTCGACCGCATTGCTGGGATCACCATGCCAGGCTTCGGCACGACCTCGCGGACGTTGGACGCCGCACGAGCGCTGATGAAGCACTTGAACATCTCGGCCGAGGAAATCGACATTCGCCAACTCTGTTTGGACACATTCAAGAGTTTGAAGCACAAGCCATTTGGAATTGATGCTACGCATTTGGAACTGCCGGAATTCATAGCTGCCTTGCAAAGAGTGCCCGCGGCTAGCCGCAATGATCTGGTGTTTGAAAACGTCCAGGCGCGGGTCCGTACGATGTTGCTCATGAATCGTGGCTTTGTGCTTGGAACGGGTGATCTATCGGAGCAGGCTCTGGGCTGGAGCACCTATAACGGCGACCACATGTCGATGTACAACGTCAATGCATCGATTCCGAAAACTTTGGTGAAGTTCCTTGTTAAGTACGTTGCCGAACATGAGTTTGACGGAGAAGTCCGGTCATGTCTGTTGGATATAGTTAGCACGCCCATTTCACCAGAGTTGCTACCGCCAGACCAAAGCGGTCAGATTCAACAGTTGACCGAAGGGAGCATCGGAGCTTACGAATTGCACGATTTCTTTTTGTATCACTTCGCCCGATTCGGATCGACACCGCAAAAGATACTGCACCTCGCAAGCTTGGCGCAGTTTTCAAAGAACTATAGCGCTGATGAGATTCGCAAGACGTTACGAACATTCGTTTGGCGATTCTTTGCGAATCAATTCAAGCGTTCATGCGTGCCAGATGGGCCGAAGGTTGGAAGCGTCAGCCTGTCACCGCGAGGCGATTGGCGGATGCCAAGCGACGCTGAGGCACAAGCGTGGCTGAGTGAATTGGACAATAACGGTCAGCCCTAGGCAAAAGATGGTGGGCAATCGGCTTCAGCGGAAGCTGATTGTTGGGTAGCGGAAGCCGTCAAGGGCTTTCGAGGTCAGTGCTCACGAAATGCTTGACGCATTCCGCTACACAAGACGCTCGAAATGCTTGACGCATTCCGCTACCAATCATGAGTCAATCATGAGCAATGCCGGCTTAATTGCCTGTTAAGACTACTTGTCTTCGCGTTTCTTGGGTGGCACGACGGTCATCTTGTCGACGACGCGTTTCACACCCGTGATCGTGTGCATCGAACTAAGGATGGCTTTGCGTTGATATTCTTGAGCTAAAGCGCCGGTGAGGGTAACCGTACCGCTCATCACGTCGACGTTGATCTTGCTGCCAGAACCGCTGCAACGCTGAGCCAATTTCTGGGTCACGCTGCGCATGAGAGTTTTGTCTGGAATCTTACTTCCGAGGGCCATATCGAGTATCCGTTTTTTGGTGGACGTCACACACGAGAAACCTCTTGTGGCAGGCTACTGCGGACTGCACACGAGATCGATGTAAGCCCAACTTGCGGATTACAGGGATCGAAACTGATCGCTGAACAGAGATGCTTTGTCGATAGGAACTTTCAAAAAAGGACTTTAAACGCTTTAGCGTCGGATGTTGGCTAGTCTCAAATACTAGCTAGAGCTTGACGCACGTTTAGCTAGGGATTTCCTGCATGGCTTCGTAACCTGAGCGAGTGAGCGAGTATCCGCCCTTAAACTCTTCAGGAACGAGTAGGCCAGCCAGGGTCAGTTTGTCGAGCGATTTCTTCATCGAGGTGATATCCTGGGAGCTGATGCACAGCATTTTGCCAGGAGTCATTAGGTACTTGCGAAACATCGACAACACATGGACTTCACCATCAGAGAGACGCTGTGGCCTGGACACAGCGTCGTCGGTGGCGGTAGGTGTTTCCGTCTTTTTGCGCTCGCGGTTGTCTCGTTTGTCCATTTGCTTTTGTCGTTTCTCAACTTCGCGTTGACGCTTGGCCATGGTGTTGCGATCTTTAGCCATACTACTCCGATTCCGTCATGAGGTTGAGTGCGCTTGTTGTAGCGGTGCACGTAAGCTAGCTTGCCAAGGCTCGTTAGAGGCCGAAGTAAGGCAAAAGAATACTATGGTGCGCAGTACAGCAAAGCAACAAATGTTTGCGGTGCCCGGTCAACCTAAAGGCCCGCCGAACCGAAAGTGATGAAGCACTTTGGGCGAGAAGGACAAAGCGATTACCAAGGCTCTCTAATCAAACTCAAGAGGAGTCGCCTCGGCCGTTCGCAGAGCGAATTGGAGCGGCGCATCAAATTTTTGAATGATTGGTGACAGATTTCACCAACCGTAAGCGTAACCGCATGATCAGCGTCACGCCAGCCCCAAAATTGGTCGGCTGCCAATTATGGGGCATCTTCGTATTCAGCATCGCGACTGCAGATCGATATCAAGCAGTTGTTGGTTTGCGATCAATGACTCGCTGCATGATGCTCATCCAGGTTTGATTGAGTCGCAGAGTGATGTCGCTTACTACTCGCTCCTCTTCTTGGAATTCAATAACAAAGCCCGCCATTACCAGCGTGTCGTTTGGGCTCTTGCCGGCCTGGCACGATTTCCAAAACCGTACGCTTCGGAGAGTGCTTTCGGCCTTTGTGGTCGCAGTTTCTTGGGTAATCGAGTTCACCGACTTCGTGACCTCAGGCGTGAGGCTCGTCATCATGTCCTTGCGCAATTGATCAGCCCAATTCTTCCAACGAACCTTTTCCTGAATCGACATATATTGCACTTTCAATTGGCGACGGTTGCCTTGGCGTAAAGCACTAGGCAAACTTGAGCGATTTCATCTGCAGCTTTGCATCGTGCCGCAGACCGAACGTGAGTACTATTCTAACCTGAATGAGCTCTAAAGAGGAGAGGCGATTTGGCGGATTCAGGGGTGGCGTTGGATAAAACGGAAACCCGAAGCCGCCCAACAGGAACCAAAGTTGAATCTTTGTCAATAACTTGGAACTTTTTCCTGGAGCTTTCGTCCAAGTGGCGGTTTGACGACGACGTCCAACGTTCTCCTTCGTGGTGGTGGGGGTATTTTGGTGCCAGGAGTCACTTATGTCAGCAGGTTTTGATGCTTGCAACCTTAACCCCGTACCGCTCGAGTTTGTTGGCGGTCCGCAAAACACACAACCGAGGGAAACACAATCAACCGAAAATCGGACTCCCCTAGCCGATCCAGCAGAGTTTTCTAAGGCAGCGTTTTCTGAGCAAGCGTATCCGGAAGAAGATTCGCGTGAGTCCGTATCGCAGCCTGCAACCGTTTCTCTTCCGAAGAATCTGCAACGCGTTGCCGAAGCTCGTGAGCAGCAAGGCTTCAGTTTGCGAACAATTTCACGCCGAACTGGCATCGATCTGCGAACTCTTCGTTCCCATGAACTGCCAACTGCCGACTTGAAATTGAGTGAATTGCGAGCATGGCAGCAGGCGCTCGAAGTTCCCCTGGTAGATCTGCTCGAAGATGACCTGCAGCCACTTTCTTCGCCAGTTCGTGATCGTGCAATGTTGGTGCGCATCATGAAGACCGTGATGGCTATCAAGGAAGCTGGCGGCTCACCAAGAATCCAGCGTTTGGCCGACATGCTGCACGAACAGATGATTTCACTCATGCCAGAACTCAAGGAAATTGGAGCTTGGCCTCAACACGGTGGTCGACGGTCCAGCGGAAGCAGTCGTATTGTCGAGCAACAAGTGAACACGAAATCGCTCGGCACAGGTGAGGATTAGATAGCAAAAGAGTCACTCGGGTTTGTGAGGAGCTGGACGCGGACTTGATTCGTGTCCAGACTTGGAGAAACAGCCACGCAGTAGGTCGCATCCAGGCAGAAGCGACCCACCAATCCTGTAGGTCGCATCCAGGAGATGGGACCCACCAATTCTGAGGTCGCATCCGGCAGATGCGAGCAACCTGGGCTGTTGCATTTATTGCGTCAGGGATCTGGTCTACAATAGGGACTTTGGTTCACGGTCCGTTTTTCCTTGGCGGGATAATGTGTAGTCCACTGTCGCGGCGTGCAGCGCTCAGCCAACTCGGCGCGGGATTCGGAACAATTGCGTTCAATGCAATAGCCGCGCAAGCATCGCGCGCAACGACCGTCCCCCAAAAGCAACTGGTTGACCCCCTAAATCCATTTGCGCCTCGCGTGCCCGACTTTGCGCCGCGAGCTAAGTCGGTCATTTTTTTATTTATGGTCGGTGGCCCTTCGCAAGTCGACACTTACGATTTCAAGCCCGAACTTCAGCGGCTCGATGGCCAGCCGGTACCTGACTCCTTTCGCCAAGCTCTTGAGAAATCGCCTCACTCCAATGTCTTTCATGGTTGCGAGAACAAGCTATTTGCAAGCCCCTACCGTTGGCATCGGTACGGTGAGCAAGGAATGCTGGTCAGTGAGTTGTTTCCGCATACGGCACAGCATGTCGACGAACTGTGTTTTATTCATTCGATGCAAGCCGAGTCGAACAACCATGCACCGGCTAGTTACCAAATGCATACCGGTGACATTCGCTTGGGTAAAGCTAGCCTGGGTTCGTGGGTCACGTATGGTCTTGGGACCGAGAACGCCGATCTGCCAGGTTATGTAGTGCTGTTCGATGCGGGGCCGCTTGGCGGATCAGGGAACTACACGAATGGATTTTTGCCACCCGCGTTTCAGCCGACGCGTTTGCGGGATCGGGGGGCGCCTGTTTTGGATCTGCTGCCTCCTGAAGTGTTTGCCATGGGGCAACGCGAATCGATCGATCTGATTCAAAAGCTGAACATGCTGCATCGCGCTGAACATGAAGGCGCTACGGAGTTGGATGCGAGGATCGCAACCTATGAGCTTGCGTATCGAATGCAGTCAGCCGCGGTGGAAGTTGGTGACTTTGAAGACGAGCCCAAGTATCTTCATCAACAATATGGCTTAGAGCACAAAGACGAAAGGACCCAGAGTTTTGGGCGCAAGTGTTTGCTCGCACGCCGTTTGGTTGAACGTGGCGTCCGCTTTGTGCAGCTGTATGACATGCCCGATAAGGATGGCTGGGATGCCCACGCCAAGCTTACGCATAACCATACGCCAAGAGCTCGCTGGACCGATCAACCGGTTGCGGCGTTGCTGGCCGATTTGAAGCAACGCGGGCTACTCGACTCGACGCTGGTGATCTGGGCAAGTGAGTTTGGTCGAACACCGATGTTGCAGGGTGACTTAGGTCGCCAGCACAATGCAGCTGGCTTTACGATCTGGATGGCGGGTGGTGGCGTGAAGCCGGGACTAAGGATTGGAGCAACTGACGAGATTGGCTTGATGGCTACTGAGCGACCAGTGCAATTCAGGGACCTCCATGCGACGATTCTTTCCGCGATGGGCCTTCGGTTCGAAGACTTGTCCTTCGAAGTGAATGGTCGGCAAGAGCGTTTGACTGGCGTTGCCGGAAGCGCGAAACCTCTGTGGGATATCTTGGCGTAAACTCCCATGCGAAACCAACAAAAACAATCGCTAATCATGCTGGGGCTGGTCTCGCTCATCAGCTTTGTCCGGATCGGTAGTCTCCCAGCACAGCCTGCTAAATCAACAGGCATCGACGAGCACAGGTTAGAACACTCCTTGCCAAAGAATGCGGTGGCGATCTTAAGGGCGCGCTGCGTTTCGTGTCATGGAGCCGATAAATCTGAGGGAGGATTGCGATTAGATTCGAGAGAAAATCTGCTGGTCGGTGGTGACGGCGGAGAAGTGATCTTGCTGGCCGAGGCAAGTTCATCGCGATTGGTTGCGAGCTTACGCAGTACGGATCCTGATGTGCATATGCCTCCTAAGGAAAACTTGCCGGAGTCTGAGATCACCACGTTGGAACGCTGGATTGCAGCCGGCGCGGAGTGGCCTGCTGCAAGCGATTCTGAAATGCACGTTAGTGATACAGCGGCGGTTGGCAATGCATGGGAAGACCTCAATAATCCAATTCGAAAGCTGTTTCGCGGAGAGCGATTGAATCTCTGGTCACTGCGGCCAGTTGTCAGGCCGGTTGTTCCAACGGTTGAACGCAGCGATTGGCCTGTCAATGCAATTGATTGTTTTGTGCTGTCTCAATGGGAACGAGATTCCGTTTCGGGCATCGCGCCCGATGCCAGTCCACGAAAGCTCGCCTTGCGAGTCTCGATGGACCTAACCGGTTTACCGCCGACTCCCGAGCAATTGGAGCGGTACACTCTAGACGCTGACCCGCTGGTCTATGAGCGCTGGGTGGATAATCTGTTAAGCGAACCGAGCTACGGTGTCCGCTGGGCTCGGATGTGGTTGGATGTCGTGCGGTACAGTGACAGTAATGGTTTTGACTGGGATGAGTATCGTCCCCAAGCATGGCGATTTCGCGATTATGTGGTCGATGCCTGGAATCGCGATTTGCCATTCAGTCAATTTGCACTCGAGCAATTGGCAGGCGACGAATTGGTTGGTGGACCGCCAGAAAACCTAGACGAGCAGCAGCAATGGGTGGCCACCGGTTATCTGCGAGTCGGTCCGCAAGATAACTCATCGGCGTTATTCGACGAACAAGAGCGCAGTCGAGCTCAGTTGCTGGCGGATTTGACGGAGACGACTGGCAGCGCGTTCTTGGGGCTAACGTTGAGTTGCTGTCGGTGTCATGATCACAAGACGGATCCATTATCGCACGCGGATCACTTTCGCATGCGGGCATTCTTCGCGCCTGTTCAGTATGCCGATGACGTACCGTTGGACTTGCCAGAGCGGCGGCATGAAATCGAGCAACACAATGCCGAAATCGACTCGCGAGTGGCAGCGTTAGATGAGCGTCTTGCAGCTGTTGTAGCCAACGTGCGGGCTCGCCTCAATGTCAAGGAAGCAGGTGCTTCGCCGGGCGAGAAAGCAGACTCGCAAGCAGTCCCGTCGGACGAGGAAATCCAGAAACAGTTTACTGCGGACGAAAAACAGCTTGCCGACAGTCTCGATAAGCAGAAAAAAGAGCTCGAGAAACAAAAGCTCAAATACACACATGGACTTCTGATGCGAGACAAGGCAACAGAGGTTCCCGCAACGTTTGTCTTGTATCAGGGGGACCACAAAGCGCCGCGAGAGCAGGTCGATGCGGGGTTTCCATCGGTGCTTGATCCCCAAGCGGCTGAGGTCATACCCGTGGCGCAAGATTCGACGGGGCGCCGAACGACCTTGGCAAACTGGATCGCATCGCGGAAAAACCCTTGGACTGCGAGAGTCATTGTCAATCGACTGTGGCAATCTCACTTTGGCGAAGGCTTGGTTGCAACCCCCAATGACTTTGGAATCACGGGAGCTCAGCCTAAATATCCAGAGTTGCTCGACTGGTTGGCCAGTGAGTTGGTCGATTCGGGTTGGTCGCTCAAGCATGTGCAGCGTTTGATCGTGACCAGCCGTGTTTATAGGCAAGCGACTGTAAGCCAGAAAGATGGTCCCAAGTCGTTAAGGTCTTCGTTTCGAAGACTTGAGGCCGAAGCGCTCCGCGATCGAATATTGACAGCCAGTGGATTAATCGACTCGCGCATGGGGGGGCCACCGGTTTGGCCGGAGATTCCGGCTGAGATCCTGCAAGCCAATCCGGCTTTCTTGGATGACAATGAAACAAAAACCAAAGGCTGGTACCCATCACCGGCACACGAGCAAGCTATACGCAGTCTATATCTCGTGCAAAAGAGGACGGTTCGCATACCGTTCATGGAGACGTTTGATTTACCGGACAATTCCGTCTCGTGTGCGCGACGTGAGGCATCTTTGGTCGCCCCTCAAGCTTTGACTCTGCTCAATGGAACGGAGATCGAGCAGGCATCGTTGGCGATGTCAAAGTTGGTGGAGGCCCGATATGAAGCCCGAAATAAAGCCCGAAATGAAGCCCGAGATAAAGCCCTGCATGGTAATCAACTTGGGCAGCAAGTAGCAGGGATTTTTGAGCTAGCGCTATTGAGAAAGCCGACTACCGAAGAGCTAGCCATCGGAGTGGAATTCCTGAAGACACATTCGCTGCCTGAACTATGCCGAGCGGTGATGAATACGAACGAGTTTGCTTTTGTGGAGTGATCCTGAAGGATCGCGTTCCAGGCCATAGAGGGGAGATGCAAGGCATCTCCCCTCCCTGTCCCTCCTGGAAAACTCGTCATGTATTGAGAGACTCACGCGAGAGCAACTTGCGAAATGCTAGCGGGTGCGTCGAGTTCCGATATCAAAATTGCCCCAGAACAGTTCGCGACCACGCATGATGTGGAATTTGGGCGAAGCACTTTCCTTCAACTCATTCGAGTTGAAAATGTAAGCCAAATCATCCCAGTTCGGAGTTTGCCAATCGAGCAATCCAACAAGCACATCTCCGGGTTTGATCTGAGCATTGAAGGCGGGGCTGTTCGGCTTTACCGATACCACTTTCAATCCACCTTTATAGCTTGCATCGATAGCACGTACTTTGGATGCGTCAGCAACTTCTAAGCGCACGCCGATCAAGTTGTAAGCTGCGTCTGCCGATGTCGCCGCTGTCACTTTGCTGGAGGAACTGGAGACCAGTTGTGTCCGAGAGCCTTGCGAGCTCCGACTTACTAGCTTGGTCTTCGAAGTCACACCATCCTTCGAATACTCCAATTCAATCTCACCATTGGGCGCGACATCGATCATCGCCAACTCGTAGTCCAAACGGTTCTTAATCGCTTGACCATTGATCTTCGTCACAATGTCACCGTGACCAAGATCTTTATTTCCGCTTGCGGAGACAATTTTTAAGCGAGACTCGCCATTTGCGTAGACGGTCTCAACTTCAATCGATCCCTCGATTCGGTTGCGTCGATGGTTAGCCACCATCCGTGCAGCGATATCAATGGCTCGATCCACTGGAATCGCAAATCCGATCCCCTGCGCGCCGATGCGAACAGCCGCGTTGATGCCGATCATCTCTCCATCGGAATTCAGCAATGGACCGCCCGAGTTACCTGGGTTGATACTGGCGTCTGTTTGGATCAAGTCTGGGTATTCTTGAACCCCATTTACTGGAATATCGCGATGGAGGGCGCTAATGATTCCCTCTGTCACGCTGTGGTGATATCCATACGGATTTCCGATGGCGATCACATGTTCACCGCGCATAAGGTCTGAGGAAGTGCCGCAACGAATAACGGGGAGTTTTCGTTTCGGGTCGACTTTGATTAAGGCGAGATCGGTTTCGGCATCTCGATCAATCAAGCGACCGACCAGCTGCGTTCCGTCATGCAAGGTGACTTCGATTTTCGAAACATCTTGCACCACGTGTTGATTCGTCAGGATATAGCCGCGCGAGTCAACAATGACTCCTGCGCCCATTCCATTGACGAGTTGACCTTCGTTGCCGCCGCTGGGGGCCGCTGGTTTATTGCCTTCAATGTTCACGACTGCGGGCTCTGCTTGCTGGATCGCAAGCACAGTTGCCGTGTAACGGTTTGAAGTAGGACCTTCAGCCCAGACGGTTTGACCGCTGAGGGAAAGACTTGTTCCAAGTCCGAGGTTCAAAACCAGTTGGCGCCACGAGCGGCTCTTCTTTGACAGCGTCATCAAGACCCTTCCGAGGCGGGAATCTTCGGTTGGGAACATGCCGCGTTCTGGGTCGAACGCGACATGCCACAAGCCAAGCACAACTCTGTGCCTGGTACGAGGGTTGAATCGGTTGGACCATTAGGAGCGCTTGATCCACTATTTTGCTGTCAGCAATCGCTACCCAATTTAACATTCTCAGGGATTGGGTAATTTGTCCGGCCTACGAAAGGAGTGGCGCCGGCATTCGATTCGCTGCAGGACGCGATGCGACTCAGGGAAGTGCAGCAAGTGCTTGGCAGGCGGGAACTTAAGGCGATCAGCCCTATTCCGATTTCGGCCCAGACTGCTCTTCCAGTCCTTGAATGTAACGTCGCAGGCGTTCCAATTCGTCCGTTGTGTCCTTGAGCCGCAACATTAACTCGACACGCTTGAGCAATTCCAGCTTGTTGACCGGCTTTGACAGGAAGTCGTCAGTCCCCGCCTTAACGGCTCGTTCGATGTCGCCCAACTCATTCAAAGCCGTAACCATGAGCACCATGATTTTCGAAAGTTGAGCATCATCCTTCAGCTTGCGGCAAACCTCAAAGCCGCTGAGCTTCGGCATCATGACGTCGAGCAAAATCAAATCGGGATGAAATGCCTTAGCCTTATCAATCGTATCTTGGCCGTCGACAGCCAATTCGATGTCGCAGTCGACTTGGGCCAAGTAGGCTTCGAGCAATTCGCGATTGGCGGCGTTGTCGTCAGCAATCAGAATACGACTTTTTTCACTCACAGCATTTCCTAAGTTGTTAGTACTTGCGCAGCTCCAACATGTGGATCATACGTTCTCAAGGGCCGCCGCCGGGACTGGAAAGCTCTGGCACATCGCGCGCACTTCATCCCTGATCGATGCGTGTAGTCTCGTGTCATCCGGGTTGCGCAGTGACTGCGAAATCCAGTTACCAATCTGCTTCATTTCGGTAACTCCCATGCCTCGCGTGGTCAGTGCAGGCGTTCCGATTCGAATTCCACTGGGGTCCATCGGCTTGCGAGTGTCAAAAGGAATCATGTTCATGTTGACTGTTATGCCACAAGCATCCAGCGACTTTTCCGCTTGTTTGCCCCCCAACCCGATGCTGGTAACGTCAACGAGCATGAGGTGGTTGTCGGTTCCACCACTGATTAGCCGCAAGCCCGCGCTCGCAAGAGATTCTGCGAGGGTTTTGGCGTTCTCAATGACCGAGGCTCCATAACGGCGGAAGTCACTGGTGAGAGCTTCGCCGAAACAAACCGCTTTGCCGGCAACAACGTGCATTAACGGGCCGCCTTGCAAACCTGGAAACACCGCGCTGTTGATCGACTTGATGTGTTCTTGTTTGCAAAGGACGATACCAGATCGCGGACCGCGCAGCGTCTTGTGAGTGGTTGAAGTCACGTAGTCGGCGACCGGCAGTGGATTGTCGTGAACCCCCGCAGCAACGAGGCCGGCATAGTGGGCCATATCAACCATCAGTTTCGCACCGACCTCTCTAGCGATCTGGGCAAAGCGGGAATGCGGAATCTCGCGCGGGTAAGCGCTTGCACCTGCGACGATCAGCTTGGGTTTGTGCTCTTGAGCCAACTTGGCAACTTGATCGAAATCAATGCGATGTGTCTTTGGGTCGACGCCATACGGAATAAATCTGTAGAGCTTGCCGGATATGTTGAGGTGCATGCCGTGGGTAAGGTGGCCTCCTTGCGCCAAATCGAGCCCCAGAACGGTGTCGCCTGGTTGTAGACATGACAAATACACGGCCATATTGGCCTGCGAGCCACTGTGGGGTTGCACGTTCGCGGCTTCGGCGCCAAACAATTGGCAGACCCGGTCGATAGCGATCCGTTCGATGGTGTCTACATGCTCGCAGCCACCATAGTAGCGACGTCCTGGGTACCCTTCTGCGTACTTGTTCGTGAGCACGCTGCCGACAGCTTGCATCACTGCGGGCGAGGTGTAGTTTTCGCTTGCGATCATTTCCAGCCCATCCTGCTGACGCTGATATTCAGCATCCATAGCGGCGGCGATTTCAGGATCTTGCGTTGTAAGTAGGTTCATAATTGTTGCTAGTTGGGAGAAAACACAGCGAAAACGGAGGAGTTTAGAAGCGGTTTTGCCCTAGATTCTCGACTGTACAGCCATGCTCGTCAACGACTCAAGAAATTACCTGGTGACGAGGACGGGGCCGACGCCGGCGAGAATTCGCCCGCTCAGACTCTCTACTCAAGTATAAAGTACGCCTTGGTCTCAGGTTAACAAATACCCTCGAAGAGTAACCGCAAAGCGGCATAAAGCATCACGATTCGGGCACAAAGCGGTTGCTTAGTCGTAAGTGCACTCGTTTCCATAGGGATTAAACCGCCCTTGCGATTCGCCAATGCCAGCTTGCGCTCCTTTAGCGCGCGGTTCATCGACCTTACAAGGATTGGGGCATAAGCAGATTCGCATCACGCGAAAGTCGCCATTTTCCATCCGGCATTCGCCGGAATACAGACATTGCATAGCCCGATAGATGTTTGGAATCACCACCGTTCTTTGGCGTTACCGTGACGTTGAGGCGGGCAGTCGCACAAGCCCAATCTCCATTCACAATAATCTCTGTGTACTCGCCATCGCAACTGATCGCAACACGTTCCTTCATCAGTTTAAAAGAGTCGATAAACTCGGTCCGTCCAAAGGGGGCTTTGCCTGGAGTGAGGAAGACGACATCATCCGTCATTAGCTCAACTATGGCCGCAGCGTCACCGCACGCGGCGGCCTGAAACCACTTACGTTGAACTTCACGAATCAGTTCTTCGTCGGTCATTTTGATTGACTGCGCCTTCTGGCGACGGAACTACCGCGTTTCGCCTTGCCGTAACTGATGCTGGCGATTGATCTCCAATCCAGACAAGGTCTCTGATTGTCCATCTGGCCAGTTAATGATGACTTCATCGACTTTTGATGTTTTTCCGAGCCCAAAAGTAATTGCCAGTTCGCATTGACTGAGGTAACTGCGCGAGGCGGTGACACAGCGACGATGAGTAACGCCACCAGCCTTCACCGTGACCAATGCCCCCGCTGCATCGCGATTGGATCTTCCTGAGCCTTCGAGTTTCAGTCTCAGCCAATTGTGATTGAGTTGCTGATCGTTGCGGAGAATTCTGGCCGGGCCACCATTGCCAACTAAAATTATGTCGACATCGCCATCGCCATCGAGGTCACCGTAAGCAGCAGCACGTCCAACCATTTTCTTGAGCGCTGCTTCACCAACTTCGGATGCTTTGAGGGCAACCAGTTCACTGCTGCCCGCGGAGCCTGCGTTCCAGAAATACTGGGGCGCTTGCGCGTACTCTTGAGTCGATTGGACTTTGTTGATCTCTTCTTCTAAGTGCCCGTTGGAGCAGACGATGTCTTGTCGACCATCCAGATCGAGATCCGCAAAGAACATTCCGAACGTCAAGCTCAAGCGACTTTGTGGTCCCAAACCACTCGCCATGGCTGCGTCGAAAAATGGTTGATCGGGTCCACGCGAGATATACAGTGAAGACGGTTCGTTGGCAAAGTTGCCGATTGCAATAGCTAGAGAATCGTCGTTTCGAAGGTAGCCGCAATCGAGTCCCATGGCACCGGTCGAATTGCCGGCGCGATCAAAGGCAACGCCCATCGGTATCCCCGACTCTTGAAAGGACTTGCCATCGCGATTCATGAACAGGAAATTTTGCACGGTGTCATTGGCTACAACAATATCCATCCAGCCATCGCGATTGACATCTACTGCAGCAACGCCGAGTCCTTTGCCCACAGGCACTTGTGTATCGGGATTAGCGACTTGGATTCCCATCTCTTTGGAAACTTCCTTGAATTTGCCATCGCCTTCATTGTGATAAAGCAGCGATTGCGTGCCGGTAAACGAGGTCGGTTGCCCGAACGCTCGCCCTAATCCTGTTAGTGAAAACCCTAGTGATAAATCCAGCTCGCGAGACCACAGCACGTAATGGCAGACGAACAGATCTAGTTTTCCGTCATTGTCGTAGTCAAACCAAACTGCGCCCGAGCTCCATGCCTCGTCGCCAACAATGCCCGAAGACTCGCTCACATCAGTAAACTTGCCTTCATTATTCTTGTACAGAACATTCTTACCCACCGCTGAAACGAACAAGTCGGGCCAACCATCGTTATCAAAATCCCCAACAGCCGGACCACAACCGTAGAAATTCCTTTCAAGACCAACTTCTGCCGTGACATCGGTGAACTTGGCTGTGCCATCGTTACGGTAAATGCAAAGTGATCTTGGATTGGCAACTGGATTCTTTGCCCACGGCCAGTTGGTTCCACCAACAAACAATAGATCGTTATCGCCATCACGATCAAAATCGAACACTGCCACGCCGCCTCCCATCGTTTCGGGAAGCAACTTTTCCCCTTCCATGCCATTTACATGCTTCCAATCAATGCCTGCTTCGGCGGTGATGTCGGCCAAGGGGATCTTGGGCAGCGAGACTTGTTCCACCGCGCGCTTTTGCGGGAGCGCGATCTCCGTTTTGCGATCCTCAACCACAGGTTTTTGAAAGTAGACGGCCAAGGCGATACCACCGACGATGACACCCACAAGGCCCAGTACGACAATCGATCCTAGCAGTGCTTTACCGATAATCGCATCGTCTTGCACATCTTCGCGATCGTCTGCATCTTGCTCGACGACGTTTCGGTTCTGTTTACTCATTGACTGTAACCTTGCTTAATCCAACGGTGGCAGCTTCTGTGGATCCGTCTTGCGACGTAACTTTATCTAGCGGCACACCAAAATCATCACGCGGATCATCCGCATTGGGCTTCTTGGAATCTGGTGCACCAGTTTTTGCCGGTGGCTCAATTGCGAATTCGGCCGGCAATTGATGGGCGCCAGGCCTATGCATCCAATAAATCACCAAGGACTCGGCGGCATGATCAGCGGCCGGGTATTGTCGCCGCGCGATAGGTCGTGCAACATCAGCAGCGTTGTCGTCGGGTTTGTAGCGAACGTGGGCTTTACCATGAAACTCGGCTTTCTCCGGGTTGCCAAGCCGTTGGTAGATGGCCGCTAGATTTGCGTGGGCTGTAACATCCTCGCTATCCACCAGCAAGGTCTGTTCGAACTCACCGCGTGCCTCTTCAATCAACTCCTGCATGCGATCCGTCTGGCCACGAGACTCAGCAACTTCAGCCAAGTCGAGTAGGGTTAACCCCAGCGAATTGCGAACCCGGAAGTCCAAACTGAAGTCAAACTTTCGATCTCGCATTTCCTGCGTCTTGTCGTTCAACACACTCCGAAAACTGTTGGCGGCTTCTTCCAAGAACCCTTGTTGTCGACTTACCTCGCCGCTCAGCCAAGCCATGGTCCAAGCTGGCGGTTTGGGGTCCATCGTCGCCGCCCGGCCAAGTGCCGCTGTGGCTCCGTTCAGGTCGCCTTCGGCAAACATGACGCGCGCTAGATTGAGTGGCCCGTCAAAACGGCCGAGTTTTTCAACTTCGCTGAAGGCGGCGGCCGCTTGCCTCAATTGCGAATTGCCCATCAGCAGCATACCGATGCCGTAATCATTCCAACGTTGCCAAACAATGGGAGTCTCTCGTTTTGCAATCTTTTCGCGATCCACGGTAATCAACTCGCCATTCTTCTTGCGAACCTCAAACACCACAGTGTCCTGCGCCATGACGGTGATTGGCAGATCGTTCTTTGTCTTCCCTGGCTCACCGCGATTGGTAAATGAAATATCACCCTCTTTGTAAGCCTCATTCATGAAGTCGATATAGCCCTTATCGAACTTGCGATACTTGAGCTTGGCCGTGACCTCAACTGGTTTCTCGAGGTCTTGCGGCAACTGCAGGGCATAGTGAATTGTTTGACCCGCGCCTGGCGGTATCTGGTGGTTGTAAAGCGG
Organism: Pirellulaceae bacterium; assembly: GCA_033761895.1. GTDB lineage: Bacteria > Planctomycetota > Planctomycetia > Pirellulales > Pirellulaceae > Aureliella. The sequence goes on from JANRMD010000208.1 coordinate 21,727, forward strand.
CACAAAGATGTCCTGGGCATTCCTACGCGCGATGCGATTTCCGTTCTTATCAAGCATGAATACGTTGATGAAGTGGGACCAGGGATCAACTTCACCCGCCTCAGCCATACCACCACTGATGCCGATCACTTGATCACCGCTTTTCGCAGTCAATTCGACCCACAATTCATTCGAATCAACCGTGCCTTGCGTCAATAAGTGTCCAAGCTTTAACGTTCTTACGACGGTCTCGACCAAGTATTGTTCACCGGCTTCGAGCACTGGATACTCGGGGCCAATTGGGGCAACAAGTTCGCCGTCGATCTTGCCGCCTTTGCGGACACCGAAAATGTCAATTCGTGTTGAATCGGTAAGCAGTTTTTTCGCATGGTCGATCCACTTCTCATCGTCGCCTCGCCAATACGGCAAAGCGGTGTTCGCCCCTGGGAAGAAATGATCATGCACCGCCAACGTCTTGAGCTCATTTGAATACTTGGCACCAAAGTCATTGGATGCTACCACCGGCATATGACAACCGTTGCAGTTTTCTTGGGCAACAGGCGGGTAGTAGAAACTCGATGCGCCATGACCCGAGACGCCGCTCAAGAGATAGCTGTCGTAGTGATTCTGACCCCTGAGGAATTCTTTGTAGGCCGTGAGTTCCTTCGGCAAATGCACTTTATGACAAGTGCTACAGAATTCAGCGGTTTTGTGCAGCGGCTTAAGAAACGTCTGCTTGTGAAAGCCCGGTTTGGCTTTGACTAACAATTCGTTGACTTTTTGCAGGAGCGGATTCTCGCTGAAAGTGAACGGATACTGTATCGGTTCCTCGATCACGTAATCCGCATTACCACGTGTGCTGTTCACGTGGGTGATCGCATGGCAGGCCGTGCACGTAATACCGGCTTGCGATGTCGGATGGTTCACATCGTCGTAATTCGGGTCGTCAAACGCACCGGAAAAGAATGGGACAACATCGTGGCAGCCAGCACACCACCGTGAGGCCTGGACCGTACCATCGCGTTCCATGACTTTCTTGCGAGTCTCACGGACGGCATATAGGTAAGCTGGATTATTGAACGAACTAAAGTGATGTGCGCTGTGGAACCAATTGTTGTAAATGTCCTGATGGCACCGCGTGCAGTATTCGTCATTCATTAGAGCTTTGGCAGGAATGAAGTTGCCGGTCGAAGTGCGCGCCAACGAAGGCTGGAAGTACTTTTCGCCTTCTTTTGGCCCCGCCACATTCCATTGCCGCGGATCTTGGAACTGGAAGTAAACCATGATGCCAACCGCCGCTGCAGTGGCTAATGCAATTCGACCACCGACGTACCATTTAATTCGTGGTCCGACCAAACGATGCAACCAATACAACCAGATGGCTGCCAACGGTGCGACGATGTGAGCCCAGTAGATGATCGAACGCGCTAAGGGCTGCTTCAAATCGAAACCAAACTGCCTCGTCAGCAACACACCCGAAATCAGCACTACAATCGAAATGGCAAAAAGAGCGTAGCCAATTCGAACCGCGCGTCGATTCCGCCGGTTTCTAGCCAGCCACAGGTGGGCAAATCCAAACACAACCACCGGCAAGATCAGAATCACACCCAGGACCAGATGCGCGAGGAACATGTACTGGTAGAACAGATCTTCGTAGACTTCGCCGGTGAAATGCTGTGTCCAGGTGATGATTGTTAGGTAAACACCGTTGGCACCCAATAGACTAAACAGCGCCAACACAATGACCAACAAGATCCGCAGCCTAGGCCCAATCACGCGCGCCGGCTTGGCCTTCTTAGGCGTATCCAACAAGTGCGATAAGTCTTTGGGTTTGTCCGTTCCACTACTCATTTTGATGCTCTCGACAAAATACTTGCCTGCTTTCCAATTGGGGCGACATGCTGCTCGTGGAGCGTTAAGCTTTAACTCTAGGGTGGCACGCCCTGGGGCTCTGCGAAGGGCGTGTCGAACTACGCTGCAACCACGCCCTGCGCAGAGCCTCAGGGCGTGCCACCCTAACCCGATTACCCTTAGATTAAATCTTGACGCTCCACTAGTACTGAGAATCGCTCCGCAAGATAACTGTCTTTTCACCTAAGGTGACATCGTATATCGCTACCGCCGGCTTGGATTTGCCCTTGCCTTTCAACTGTAGCTCGGTTTTCTGTCGCCAGTGGCTTCCGTTGAGCACCGCTGGCTCCAGTAATTTGTAACCCGCTAGCACTCCCCCGCTTTGCCAGTCCTCGTCGGCAACTACCAGTTCAGGGTGTGCGGCAGCGAATTCGGTTAACTTTGTACCCGACTTCCACGCATCGAGCGTTAGCTGCACGGCTTGTTTCGCTTGCTCTTCGTTACCAGTGGCCTGAATCGTACCGCCACTTTTGCATCCTACCAACGCAATCACCGCAACCCAGGCAAATACCCGGGTTGCGTTTCGCATATGCCCGCTTTCGAATCGCATCATTCTCTCCTATTTCAAGAGTTGGTCTTCGGAAGTGGACAAGCCTGCGGCTTCGGTTACTCGATCAAAGTAAGCGCGGCTGGTGACGTAATTGATCAGTTGGGTGGCGCGACGAGGGCCTGACAATTCGACAACATGGGCGACATCTTCATCAGCCAGCGTAATCGGCGAGGTTGCCAGCTTGCGAGCCATAACCAAGATGCCACGCTCCGCTTCGCTGAGAGATTTTAGATCGCCGTCGAGGGCGTAAACCTGTTCCTCCGATTGCCCAAGTTCCTGCAGTCGCTTCATCGCATGCGCGACCGCGTACCAAGCGCGATCTTGACGCGCTACCACCCAGCTGACTCGCGCGCGGTCGAGTGCCGAGAGGTCATCCACACCCACTTGGCGTTCAATTAAACTATCGATTCTCCGCAAACTTTCATTGGGAAAATTAGCCATCAGCCGCATCCAAGCCGGGATCGTGTTTCCCTCAATGGACTTTGAAAATGCCAGTTGTGTGGCTTCGCTGCTCATCAGCGGCAGGCGACTCTGTCGTTTCGACATCGCGGCCAGTTGAGCTTCAACTTCTGCCCGAGTCTCGTTGATCGGCGGAACACCCACCACAGCTCGCGTACTCGTTCCGTTCGCGTCTGGAGCAAGTGCGGCCACCACAGAGCGTTTCTTCTGGTACTTGCCCGTTGTAGGCGTTAAGAACGAGTCGATTGGCAAGGTTTCTTTGGGGGCGGTGGTGGATGCATTCTCAAAGAAGCGTGTGCCATGCTGCGACTGCGCAACACCGGTACCTTCTTTCCAGCGATTGATGGCGTTATTGCCAGCAACGGATAAAGTCATTTCGAGAATTTGCAGGTCGGTGTAGTGCTTGCGAAGTGCCTCGATGTCCGTGTCCGAAATCGCATTCGGTGACCAAGTCAACTTGCGTGCCCAGGCATACGCCGCTTGCTCAGCCGGTGTGAATGACTCCCACTCCAAATCCAAAGCCGCAATTCGCTCCTCGGACAGCCCCGCAGCAGACAGCTTCTGCTCCTGGTGTCCCAAGCAGTATTGGCAATTGTTAGTTCGCGACACAATCCAAAACAATTCTGTTTTGAATTCGTAAGACAAGGTCATGTTCTGGTCAGCATTACGCCGAAAGTCACGAGTCGCGGGGGCAGCAGGTGCTGCTGCAGAACCGGTGGCTGCAGAACCGGTGGCTGGGAGACGAGCACCAAACGCAGAGCCCTCATTTGCAATCAGGTAGTGATATCGCAGTCGGCTTTCGTAGTCGTCCGCACGATCTCCCAATTGCTCTTTCTCAGTAGCGGTTAGTTCCGGCAATGGCAGGCGGACCTTGCGCGACTTCATGTCCTCCAGCAATTGCTTCATCTCAGGGCGAGTGGCCGGAATTGGCCGCGCGGTTTCGTCAGGCTCAGTAGCGACCGCTACAGTTTCAAAAAGGCCAGACAGCAGTAAAGGTGTTAAAATCCATCGGAGTTTCATGATCGGTTCCTAAGTAGGTTCTAAAATTGAAGATGCGGGCAACACAAACCGTTGGTTTGTGGCCGGTCCATCAGCCGGAATGCGTCAGCGCACTCCGGCTGCTCTTTTTCCGCGTCGCTCAAAACGTTAATTTCGAGACACGACTTCTCCGCCATCGCGAGAACCTAAGGCTCGCCAAATGGCCAAGTCGATCGTTTCGGAAAAGAAGTCAACAGAACCATCACACATTGAAACCACGACACCGCCAGTGTGATAACTGGCAGCGGTCGTTTGAATGCGTCCGGGTGGAAACATACAGGAACGCGAGTTGGGGGCTGAAACATGGAAGTATTGAGTGGTCGAATGGTAGGATTGCAACCATGGAGCGCCAACATCGGAAACACCTTGCCGGGATAAGTTTGTTGTATCCACGGCTTTGCATTGCGCAACGGCTTCATCAGGAGTCGCAGGGTAGGTGCCGGGCCGGAACGTATCCCACTTGCTGACAAGTGCGTTATTGAAGTCCGCAAACGGATGCTCGCTGAAGGCTGCAGTGTTGCTCGTACCGTCAGTGATCTCAGCAACTTTTAGGCTGCGATCGGGAATGAAGACTCCATTGGGTGCAGGCATGCCAAAATTCACGTTCGAACTGTCGGTTGGCGGCTTGGCATAGAGAATCTGACTGCCCTGGTTGGCGCGATAGTTCGTCCCTGCCCAACCTGCTGGCATGCTGGTGTTGGCTTCTGAAGGGCAATTGAACGTCGGCACATAGGTTCCCCTTGCGACCACATTCGTTGGCGAGTTCCATGACGTGTTGAAGTCGACAAGATTGTACAGGGAGGTTTGCTCAATGAAGGGCAACAGATAGGCGTGCACCGCGATCGGTTTGGCTGTACCGTTTAAGCACAATGGCAATCGCGAATGCGCGGATAAGTAGTTGTGGGTTGCGAGTCCAAGTTGCTTCAGGTTGTTCGTGCACTGCATCCGACGAGCGGCTTCACGAGCGGCTTGAACGGCAGGCAAAAGAAGGGAAACCAAGATGCCGATGATCGCGATCACGACCAGCAACTCGACCAGGGTAAATGCATTACGTTTCATGTTATATATTCCAAATGTGATGAATGACTGTTTAGTGGCTTGCATAGCCGCTCGAACGAATGCTCGAGTGCATCGAAACCTGCGAAAGAAAAATAGTTTGCTAGTAGATGTCTGTGTTCGGCGCGAAGCTGGCAGTGCGAAACTGTGGCAACGCGACAAGATGCTGTTTCGAAAACTTGGTTTTCGGGCTCAGCAATCAACAGGAAGGCTCGACTTTAGAAATCTGGACAGAATCCCGCACAGAGTTTTTGCAAGTCAAGCAAGTAGCAACTAAACAGTTGGTGGTCTAAGAAGACCATCTAGCACAGGAGAAGTTGGCCGAACTGTTGGCCAAAACACGAAACGGTTGCAATAGAGAAGCGTACCGACACTTTCGTTTTTGCAAAGAAACGTCAAATCACATCGTTCGGAAGTGATTACTGGAGGAACTGCCGCCATGTTTTTCGGCGGAGCACCTTTGCAGTTTGGGCCATTGCAGGTTTTGCCTTCGGGCAAAACGTAGTAGTGGAACTCGCCACCACTGTAGACCTTTAGGACATTGCTCGCCAAAGGATTGCCAAACGGATCTAAGCCGTTCGACATATTCTCAGTCCGATGGGCACAACCCGCTGCCTGAGCCGAGGAGCCAGCTACCAAGCTCCACGCAAATACCACTGCCAAACACGCGATGGGGAGCGCGCTTGACCTCCATACAGTTCGGATGGTGAGAGGGATGAAGTGCATGAGAACGGTTTGAAAAGTTACAGGCGAATCGGGGACTCAGACGAATCGGGAAAAGTGTCGAAAACTTGCCTAAGGCCAGCTGCAATGGTAGCAGAAGTCGAATAACCAGTCAAATTATCGGCTGACTGGCTGGGTTAATGGATGTTGGACAGTTTGGATTTCGGCGAATTCTGGATTCTCTCGCCAGGAATGCACGTGTTTGAACATCTTGAGTTCGAGCCCGCCGCTTGTGCAAACACACGGCGGGTTCAGCGGGCGAGGACGCCAGCGGTCCGCAAAACCGGACATTCCCTTCGTTTGAATCCTGGGCTTCGTTTGAATCCCTGGGTAATGAGTGTTCGTGCTCGACTGCCGAATTCGAATATAAACACGGGGGGCTTGGCGTTGGCTTCGACCTACTGCTTGCCTTCGGTGCGGCGTGACCACCAGGGCAAGCCGACTCCACCATCCATCGTGAGCGTCGATCCGCTCATGTAGGCGCCTTCATCACTGAGCGTGAAACAAACGCCATGAGCCATTTCATCCGCAGTGCCCATGCGTCCCATCGGCAAGCTGCGGGCGCCTTCTTCGAGCTGCTCTTCGGTGAAGAATTTGCGTTCTCCGGGTGTATCGATCCAGCCGGGGTGAAACACGTTTACGCGGATACCATCTCGAATCAGTTCAATCGCGGCGGTTCGCGCCATGTGGTCGATTGCGGCTTTAGCCATGTTGTAAGCCATGGCTGTAGGAAACGGAATAATCGCGTGCGGTGAACTGATCACGGTGATTGCGCCGCCTTTTCCCTGCTTCAGCATTTGCTGAGCGGAAGCGCGAACTCCGTGCAGTGCTCCCCACATGCTGACTTCGATCGTGCGTCGGAAGCCGTCCATGTTCGCTTTAACCAGCAGTTCGCGGTCGCTGTAAACCGCGTTGGAGACGAACAGGTCAAGACTTCCAAAAGCATCCACCGTCTTCTGCACCATGGCTTCTACGGCCGAGAGGTCTGACACGTCGCAGGCAACCACGATCGCCTTACGCCCCATGGCCCGAATCTCGGCGGCTGTTTCTTCGGCCTGTGCGACACTGGAGCTGCAATTGATCGTGACGTTGGCACCGCCTCGGGCAAGTGCCAGTGCGACAGCGCGGCCGATTCCCTTGGAGGAGCCTGTTACGAGTGCATTTTTGCCAGTGAATTTGTAGTCCATAACAGCCATCTTCGAATTGTGAGTGAGACGTGATTACCCCCGGCCTTGCAAAACAGGCATTTTCTACCAAGTTTGCGTTGCAGCCGAGAATGAAATCTTCTGCATAAGTTGGGAATCGTCAACCGGTTCTCGCGGTACTTTACCCGGTTATCGCAGTGGTAGCCATTGCGATTCAGTTAGGTTGTGCGATTCAGTTACCGTGGATCCCGATTGGGGGTCGTTATAGACCAGGATAGCCGCAATGGATGGATGGCGCTGGCAGAATTCTCGCGATCTTGCAGGCCCCATTACGAACAACGCAGTTGCCAAGGCATCCGCCACCGCGGCGCTGGCGCAGATGACCGTGGTGCTCATCATGCCCTGTGCGGGCCAGCCGCTGCGGGGATCGATAATGTGGCTATAGCGTTGCCCCTGGTAATGAAAAAACTGCTTGCCAGACCCGCTGGTGGCCAACGCTTGATTGTTGAGTCGAATGGTTCCGATCTGTTCTTCCCAGCGCCAGGGATGCTTAAGTGCGACCAGCCAACCACCACCCGTTTCGCTATGTTGTCGATCACCTTGTGCGACCACCGAGCTAAGGCCGCCATGCATCATGAAGTTAACAATGCCATTGGAAACAAGGCGTCCGGCGGCGCGATCGAGTGCATAGCCTTTACCAATTCCACCTGGATTGATGGTAACGCCGGGCTTCGTCAGCGTTACTTGACGTTGCGATTCGTCCAGTTCAATAAATTCAGTGCCGACAACTTGCCGCGCCTTGGCGATTTCAGTTTCGCTTGGCATGCGTCCTTGGCGGCGCGAGAAGCCCCATGTTTGCGACAAACTGCCGGCGGTGATGTCAAAGGCACCTTCCGTCAATCTGTGCATGTCGCTCGCCAACTTCAGCAGCACTAGGGTGTCGTGCGCAACGGCCACTGGGCGAGTGGCGGCGAAGCGATTGATGGCGATCAGGTCGCTATGAGTTCGAAAGACACTATGAAGCGTTTCGAGCAGTTCGATCAAGTCGAGGGCGCGCATCGCCTCTTCGGCGCCTAGCGGGTACTGGTGCTGATTGAGCAGCACTTCCCATTCGCAAGCCATGGCCTGGCGGCTAATGGTAAGCAGCAATGTGTCGCGTATGGATGTCGCGGGAGGCTTGGGAGTGGTCGACTCAGATGCAGTTATTAGTTCTGCCGCTGCGCGAGCTAAACTCGCGCAGCTTAACGATTCGAACCAGGAATTCAGGATGTCCCCTGGAACTGGCTCCTGAGGAGCTGAGCCCTGAGGAACTGAGCCCTGAGGAGCTGGATTCGAATCTAGTGGGGCAATATCCGGTTTACCAGTGTCGTTCAATTTAGGACGCTTTGGGCTTGTTCACTGCCAACATGTACTTGCCAGGGACCGGAACACTGACGCTTGGTGCTGGACCGAATTCGTAAGTGTGCGGTGATAGATCCAAGGGTGAATCCATCAATTCATCCCACTTGATGACCTTGCCCGAGTAACACGCTTCGCGACCCATGATTGCCATCAGTGTGCTGTAGCTCATGTATTGGCCGTTGTTGATGACGCGACCATCCCGAATGGCTGAAAACAATGCGCGGTGCTCTTCGTCGTACATGTTGGGCTTCTCGCCCTCGAATTTCCAATCGCCATCTTTGGATTTAATTTCATTCGCGAGAACTTTGGCCGTACCCTTGGTTCCCAGGATGAAATCTTCGACTTGCCCAAAGCAGTCAGACATTTGTCGGGTGTGTGCAAAGGTCTTGGTGCCGTCAGCCCATTCGTACACAACGGAGAAATGGTCGTAGACGTCACCGAATACCGGCTCGGTGCGAACTTGGCGACCGCCCAGCCCATAAGCTGACACGGGTGGTTTATCGTCGTGCAGCCAGAGGGATTTGTCTAAGCTGTGAATGAATTGCTCGACGATGTGGTCACCAGACAGCCAGCGATAGTAGAGCCAGTTGCGCATCTGGTATTCCATATCGGTCCACTCAGGCGCTCGCGTGCGTTGCCAGAGCGTACCGGTGAGATAGTCTTCTTGAGTGGCAACGATGTCTCCAATCGCTCCGTCCTTGATCCGTTCGATAGTCGCTTTAACGCCCCGATCGTAACGCCAGCAGAGCCCGGAAACGATATTCAACTTCTTTGCTTCCGCTTGCTTGGCAATTTCCAGCACTTTGCGGACGCCAGCGGGGTCGACGGCAACAGGTTTTTCGCAGAATACATGCTTACCCGCTTTGATTGCCGCTTCCAGCTGCATGGCTCGGAAGTGCGGTGGGGAGCAAAGGCAGACTACATCAACGTTTGCGTTATCGATCAGCTTTTGATAGGCGTCCAGGCCGACGAAGCAATGGTCATCATCAACGGAGAACTGCCCAGGGTACTTTTCGTTCTTGCGGCCGAGCGACTGACGGCATTGGTTTAGGCGATCCCCGAATAAATCCGCTAACGCGACAATCTTGGCATACTTGTCTGCAGCCATGACGTTTTCGGCGGCACCGCTACCCCGGCCACCACAGCCGATAAGGCCGACGCGTAACGTCGATTCGCCTTGGGCATGAACGCCTCTTTGAAGCAAAGTCGCCGCAGTTCCGGTGACAGCAGCCGTTTTCATAAACGCGCGACGGGAGGAAGGGGTGGTGGTAGGCTGGGTCATGAGTATCTCACGTTGAAAGGTGGGCCGAGGGTCAATTTGTCCCTCATATTCTAGCTACCGAGACGGCTGGCGAATACCACTTTTACGGCAAACTCGCACCGGGCAGAGTAGCGGCGGCAGGTTGCTAGTGCTGCGACCAGATTAGATCTTGGGTTTGGTCGTAGCTTCCGCTGCCAAGCGGTGGCTAGGCAAACGCATGGTGTCCACCGTCAGGCAACGGTGGCTACACCGGGACATGCCAACCACAGTGAACCCCAAAATCTAAGTTGGACAAAGCACTATGAGTGTCGCACAATTGTCCCAATTGTTGCAGCTACGATTGGGACAATCGTGCGACAATAAAGCAGAGACTCAGGAGCGTGCCACCCTAAAATTAAAGCTTGACGTTCCACTAGCGTCCGTTTTTCGCCGCGGGAACCGGTGCTAGCGCACTGCGGCTAAGCTGCGGAAAAAGGCGACTTGAAGAATTGGGTAGTAACCCGAAGTATCAGCGCGGGACGCGAAACGTTCCCTCGCTGACACGTCGGGTTACTTTCTCAGTACCCTGCTCGAAAAGACAACAAGTTAGCGGCAGCCTTGCTGCGGCGCAATTATTCCAGGACCGACCGAGGTTTCTTGGCGGCGGTCTTAGGGGCGGTCGAGAGCAGTTCTTCGGTAAATTTTGCATCATACTTCAGGGAAGTATTGTCACCGCGGAAACCAATCGCTTCTTCGTCCCAGTCAAGTTGCTTGCTGAGCATACGACCGCGATCAATGTCGAACTTGATTTGCCCTTTGCTCAGCTGTTGAATCAGTTGCGATTCGACGGCTGGGTCATTGATGGGTGTCAGAGGTTGGGATTCGATACGAATGGTCGCAACACCTGCTGAAACTTTTTCAAGTGTATAAAGCTCGCGAACCTTGATGGTCTTTTGGGTGCCGTCTTCGAGCTTGACTCGCATCTCGCGCGGTACACTCCACTCTGAACCAACAGCGATAGGTTCTTCGGGCAACGGGATCGTCAACTCGCCCATACCCAATTGTGGATTCTTGGTGTCTTTGTCTCGGCTAGTGACTTGGCCTCGAGGATTGATGGTCACCAAGCCCAGGGGTTTGTTGACTGTTTCGGCGACCTTTTTGAAGACGTCTGGTGCGGATGAGTCGCTTTCGCTGCTGTATTTGATTTCGTCTTTTTCGCCGACTCGCTGAGCAAGATCAACAGAGAGGATGCGGTACTCGAAAGTCATGTTCCCTTTTTCATCAACCGATTTCACTTCCCAGACTTTCTCGCTGGTGGTGCGTGACGAACTGGACTCTTCGTGATCGGACATCTTCGTACGAGTTTCAGCGAAGTGAATCACTTTGCTGTACAGCGATTCGCCAGCCCGAAGTTTGTATTGAAGGGTGTACTTCGTATCGGCGGATTGGGGCTTTAGGGGCGCCTTGAGCGTTGTAGAGGTCGCTTGGGCGGATGCAACTTGGTTGAGTAGCAGCAAAGCGAGCAGAGCCAAAAGTGATCGAGCAAACATCTCAGGCCTCCATGCCATGAAAGTAAAGTTTATCGTGATAAAGTAAGTCTAACGTTTGTTTTCGCGTGGATTTCCGCCCCACCCCAGCTTCTCGCGCAGTGCCAAGTATTCGCTTTTGCCAGGTATCGCAATCATCTGGAATGACACCGGTGCCTTTTCCAGACGGTAGCAATCGCCTTCCAGTAAATTGAATAGGACTCGACCATCGGCCAACGCAGAAACTGTTTCATGCCCTTGCATGACGCACATTTCGAAGATTCGATTGGCGGCATCAACGACTGGACGCATGGTTAACGTATGGGGACTAATGGGACTGATCACCACCGCATCCAAGCGGCGATTCAGTATCGGACCACCAGCCGACAAATTATGGGCTGTCGAACCGACGGGGGTGCTGATGATCAGGCCATCGCAACTGTAAGTAGAAGCCAATTCCCTATCCACGTAAAGGTCGATCTGCAGCATCGAATAGGGTGGACCACCGAGAATTGCCGCTTCGTTCAATGCTAGCACATGCTCTAAGCCGTTTTGCAGTTGGACCTGCTTGCCATCGCGCCACACGGAGCACTTGAGCATGACGTGTTCATCGATCTCGCAATGGCCAGCACAGATGTCAGGCCAGATTTCTTCGAGCTGATGTTCTTTGAGAGCGGCCAAGAACCCAAGTTTTCCTAAGTTCACCCCGATCACGGGCCGTTGGTGCAACCCCATTCGCCGGGCTGCGGATAGGATCGATCCATCACCGCCCAGGACCACGACGAGATCTGCGGAGGACTCGTCGAACTCGTACGATTGATCTTCATCAACAGCCACAATGTCAGCGGAAGCGCTAAGGATGCGCTGGATGCGCCCAAGGTCGGCTCGAACTCGCGGGCGATTTACTGAGGCGAGCACAACCACGCGCGGTTTGCGTCCGCCATCAGCGATCCATGTCATCACATCGGGCATATTGTTTACTCAAAACCGTAGGTGTCGCTGCCAGAGTTTGCGTTGTTGAAAGCTTCGATCTGCAAACGCTTAAGCTGTTAAGGATAGCTCGCAGTTTCAAGACCTCCAAAAACTCTGCCATTGTAGAATCTACACGATTGTCTCCGCGGAGGCGCTAGTGCCGCGAATCGTGAGCTCTCTTTCCATGCTGGAAAAGGGAGTAGCCGAAGGGGGGCAGGTGCTTATGGTACTTCTCGCTGGGCGGCATCAGCGGTCCGAAATTGTGCAAGGATCTTGCTTGCTTTTGGCCAAACACTAAAACGATCGATAACCGGACCAGCGGACTGGAAGGTCCACAGTCACTGGTTGAGAGCCAGTTGTTTCGACCGTGAGTGTTAGAAGAAATCTGTCGCGCCTAGTCCTGGTACATTCTTAGCCCTTGTTTGAGCCTGTCCGTTCTTTTATCGTGATGGGCGATTTGAATTTGGTCTAGCCCGGCAGCAATCTGTTACAGGAAAGAGATTTGTTATGCACCAGTGGTACCTGAGTTACGATGGCAAGCAGATTGGCCCCCTCGATATCGCAGCCGCTCGAGCTCATTGTGCACAGAATTCCAACGGACTTTGCTGGAGGCAAGGTTACGCGGAATGGCTGCCGATTAGCCAGTCGAGTGAGTTGCTGGACGTTCCGACGACTCCGATGGCTCCTCCGACTCTACGCTCGCGAAACGCAGATGAGATCGACTACAAGATCTTCGGCGAAGACATGCAGTACGTGGAGATTGAGCTTGACCCCGGCGAAAGCGCGGTGGCTGAAGCGGGCTCGATGATGTTCAAAGAGTCGATGGTCCAGATGGACACGGTTTTCGGCGATGGGTCGAAGCAACAAGGCGGTGGCTTTTTCGACAAGCTGGTGGGAGCTGGAAAGCGACTGCTAACGGGCGAAAGTCTGTTTATCACGGTATTCACGCACAACGGCGCGTCGGGCAAGGCCAAAGTGGGCTTCGCAGCACCCTACCCTGGAACGATCATACCTTTGCATCTGTCCAATTTCGGTGGTCGCATCATTTGCCAGAAGGACAGTTTCTTGTGTGCGGCCAAAGGTGTGCAAATTGGAATCTTCTTCCAGAAGAAGATCCTCACCGGCTTGTTCGGCGGTGAAGGTTTTATCATGCAGAAGCTCGATGGAGATGGGCTGGTCTTCATCCATGCGGGTGGAACGATTCGCGAACAAGAGTTGAAGGCTGGCGAATCGATACAGGTCGATACCGGTTGCTTGGTCGCGATGACGTCGACGGTCACTTTTGATATTCAGAAAGCCGGCGGTATCAAGACGATGTTGTTGGGTGGTGAAGGATTGTTCTTTGCCAACCTAACTGGCCCTGGGCATATTTGGATGCAGTCGCTGCCATTTTCTCGCATGGCAGGCCGCATGCTTGCCGCGGCTCCACAAAGCGGTGGAGGCCGAGAAGAAGGTTCTCTACTCGGCGGGCTTGGCAACCTTTTTGACGGCGATAATCGTTAGCGACCTATTTCACATTTGATTTATAAGGTAGCGGAAGCCGTCAAGGCTTTCGAGGGCCATCGCAGTACTTTCGAATGCTTGAAGGGTTAGCGGCGGTTACCAGAGCAAAAACCGGGGCTAACGCCCATCGGTTAATCCCGCAGATTTACTCTGCGGATCGTTCGGTTTCTCACTAACATGTGACGCGGTGACGAATGGCGACGAGGGCTGAGGTTGTTAGCAGCCTACGCTTCGCCGAGTCGCAACATCCCGGCTGGCTGGTCCTCGAAATGCTCCAAGGCTTTCGGAAGTACTGAGGTGGCCACCCGAAAGCCTGAATCAGCTTGTTCATTTTGCATTTTCAATTTTGCATTAATCATTACTCATTCGAGGCAGTTGATTTGCTCGCGTTCACGTGATTCGGGAAACCGTCTAGGCTTTCAAGGCCGCCGCAGTACTTTCGAATGCTTGAAGGGTTAGCGGCGGTTACCAGAGCAAAAACCGGGGCTAACGCCCATCGGTTAATCCCACAGATTTACTCTGCGGATCGTTCGGTTTCTCACTAACTTGTGACGCGGTGACGAATGGCGACGAGGGCTGAGGTTGTTAGCAGCCTACGCTTCGCCGAGTCGCAACATCCCGGCTGGCTGGTCCTCGAAATGCTTGACGCATTCCGTTACCGTAAAATCGAAATTGGGCGAAACGCTATAGGCTACTTTTTGGGCGTGTTGAACGAGCGTTCGACTTTGTCTTCGGGGTCGGTTGAGACGCCATGGTCACGCCATAGCCAGCGCATCATTTCGGGCAGCATGGCGCCACCTTGTTTGGTGCCGTGCAAGCCAATGCCCCAGGAGTAGTTGATGTCGTAGCCCTTTTCAGTCATGGCCTCGACCAAACGCACGTTCTGTTTGAACCAATCCCACTTCTCGTCGTACTGGCCGCCGCGACGCTGGCCGCGGTTGTCGTTGCGACCATCTTGGAAGAAGACGCGGATCGGTTTTTTCTCGCTTTCACGGATAATCTCGGTGTAGGCGTGACCACCGCGAATATTGGTAAAGCTGCCGACGATGCTGAGCACTTTATGAAACTGGTCAGGGCGATGCCATGCTACGGTAAAGGCCGCGATAGCTCCAGAGCTAGCGCCGCCGATGCCATGGTGTTTAGCTTCTTTCGAGATGTTGTACTTTTCGTAAAGCACTGGCATAAGTTCGTCAACGATCACCTTGGCGTATTTGTCATCGAGCGAGTTGTATTCGGTTGGTCGATTCGTTGCGCGATCGCCCCAGTCCCCTTTGGGTGAAGGTTCAGGCTGTTCAGGAGTGCGGCCTGGATTAATGAACACACCAATCATGACAGGTATCTCACGACGGTGGATCAAGTTGTCCATGACGTTTTGTGCTCGCAAGCTCCCCTCGGCATGCATGAAGGCTTGGCCATCTTGAAAGATCATTAGACTGCATGGGACCGCCGGATCGTACTGAGCAGGAACGTAGACCCAGAAAGTATGTTGAGTGCCAGGGTACGCTTGGCACGGCAGGACTTGCGCTTCCGTAATCGTGCCTTTGGGGACACCGTCTTGCTCCAGTGAATCTGGACCTAACTTGTAGAAATCATCAAGGCCTTGGCTATGCGAGAACTCGAATGTGCACAGGACTTGAAGTAACAACGCAAGACTGAAAAGCGATCGATGCATGCGGTTCATGATTTAGCTCGCAGAGAGGAGAGTGCAGTGTGTCCGATAGCAGTGTGTCCAATAGCGTTGAGTATCCGACTTAAGTCAAGGCAAAGCAACGCAGTCTGACGGGAGATGCCCAAGGCTAAAGAGGGTTAGGCTAACATTGTAAACACTGGAAAATAAAAAAAGCGGCGTCCTGCCGCTTTCCAGCATCAATGCTACTGAACGCTACTGTTATTGTGCCCCCACGCATCCTTGTAGACGCTCAAGTCAAAGTGGCCATCCTAGCCAGATACCATCCCTGCCGTACTCATTGACCAGTCATCTATCGGAACAAGACAACGTTCAGTTTGGAAAAATTTTCTAGCAAGTCCGGTTAATGCGCGGACTTGATGGGCGATGTGATTGTTGGATTGAAGTTAACAGTCGTGGGTTGTAGCCGTCGCCACGAATGTTCGTTAAGCTCAGTAGCGATTGCTACCCGAGTTCGATTCAAGCGCCAGTTGTTCCAAAACGAGTTGAAACCAGACAGGAAGAGGAGCAGGTTTCGAGTTTTGCTTTTTGGTAGTAGCTCGGTTTAGGATTGTGCGGGTTCCAAGGTCGCTTGTCAAGCAGTTACTGACATTTTTTCCACATTTGAATATCGGATTAATGAAGTGCAGGAGTCTGGAAAATCAGGGCAGGAACACGACAGCGGTAAACCGCACTTAGACTTGAACAATGTTCAGTCGATGCGGTTGGATCAGATCCTTACGGATGACGTATGCCGTCGCCTCGGCATCTTTGCATTGCCCAAAGATTTCCGCTTGAGTGTAGTGATCCCCGTTTTTAACGAAGTCAACACCGTCGTCGAAGTGATTGAACGTGTTCGACGAACTGGATTGCCGCTCGAGATTATCCTTGTCGACGATGGCAGCCAGGATGGCACGCGTGAGCGGCTTGCATCGCTGCCCAACTCCGAAGATTTGCGCATCATCATGCATCCTGCCAATCGCGGTAAAGGAGCTGCCCTGCGCACGGGCTTTGAGCACGCTACGGGGACGGCCGTGGTCGTCCAAGACGCTGACCTGGAATATGATCCAGACGATTTTCGCTTCCTCGTGCAACCGATCATCGAAGGTGAAGCGGATGTGGTCTACGGGACGCGCTATGGTCACCATGATCGCCAGGTCCCACCACTGTGGCATATGTATGTCAATCGTTGGATTACGCGTCTAACCAATTTGCGCACCGGGTTGTACTTGAGCGACGTTGAAACCTGTTACAAAGTTATGCGTCGTGAGTTGATTCAGAAACTGGCACCCAACCTGAGAGAAAACCGCTTCGGAATCGAAATCGAATTGACGGTCAAGTTGGTCAAGCTGGGTGCGAGGTTCTATGAACGCCCGATTCGCTACCATCGGCGCGGATTTCACGAAGGCAAGAAAATTGGCTGGCGAGATGGGGTCCGAGCACTTTACTGCATGTTGCGGTACTAGTTGCATTCCAGCCAGCCACATACCAAACCGCTACAGAACTGGTTGTACCGGTTGGCCACTAAATTAACTTTCATCCCAGGAGTGTGTTTTGAATTCGACGACCGAAGTAGAGAGCCTGCAAGAAGCTCCGCTAGCGGGCAAACGCGTGCTACTGCTCGGTACGTTGGGCGGCTTCACCAAGCGAGAATCGCACCAGTTACTCAAGCAGGCGGGTGCTCGCGTTCAAGACGCTGTATCTACTCAGTTGCAATTGATTGTTATTGGCAACGATTCAGATGCGATTGATGCGCTGCTCAAGGAGGACGCTTCGCTAAACAAAAGCGTTGGCCATGGCGAAGTTGAATTGTTGCGTGAGGCACAACTCTGGGAACTGCTTTCGCATCGCGAAGACACATCGGTTAGGCAACTGTACACGCCAGCCATGTTGGCTGAATTGCTGGATGTGCCAGTTAGAACGGTGCGACGATGGTGCCGAGCGGGCTTGATTCAGCCAGTCAAGGAGGTGTTAAACCTTCCCTACTTCGACTACACCGAACTCGCGGCCGCGCGGCAATTAGCGAAGTGGGGTCGCGAAGGTGCGACGGTTCAATCGATCCAAAAGCAACTGGCAGCGCTAGCGGATTTGGCCCCGTCCGCGGGTCGACCAATTCAACAGTTGGCCATCACGGCTGAAGGTAAGCAACTGCTGCTGCGACACGGAAGCACGCTTGTCGAGTCGACGGGGCAGTTTCGATTCAGTTTTGAAGAGACTGCTGATGAGCCGGGCGATTCGCACACGATCTCTTTCGAGAAGCTAACGTCACGCGGAGCTTCAAAAGCCATAGGCACCGGCGCAACGACGCTAGAAGACATGCTCGAGCAAGCCATGCTGGCAGAGGATCAGGATGAACTCGATACGGCCGTTGATTGGTACCGATCGGCGTTAGCGGGCTTTGGGCCCAACGCGGACGTGAATTTTCAATTGGCCGAGTTGCTTTACCGTCAAGGTGATCCAACGGCCGCCCGCGAGCGATACTACATGGCATTGGAGCTCAATAGTGGCTTGGTGGAAGCGCGAGCAAACCTAGGGTGTGTGCTGGCCGAGTGTGGACAATTAGAACTGGCGGTGGCAGCGTTCGAGGGGACACTGCAGCAGTTTGCCGACTACGCTGATGTGCACTTCCACTTAGCCCGGGCCTTGGACGACCTTGGCCAAACATCCAAAGCCAACCAACACTGGCAACGCTTTATAGAATTGGCGCCAGCCAGTCCTTGGGCTGAAGAGGCGCAGCATCGACTCGCTCAACTTTCGCCTGCTCTTGATTTGTAGTCCAACCATGGAGTTCAGATTCTCAAGTCACCCGCACGCCTCCGCCAGGAACCCGCTTCAATGACAAAACGAGTTCTAGTGACCGGTTATGGCGGCTTTCTAGGATCCGCTGTAGCACGACAGCTTCGAGAGCACGGGTACAGTGTTCGCGGCATGGCGCGAGGCAACTACCCCGATTTAGAAAAACTGGGGGTCGAACCCGTGCGTGCCAGTATCGCGGATCGAGTGGCTGTGATGGATGCAGCCCGGAATTGTGACGCGATTATCCACACCGCAGCCTTGGCTGGTGTGTGGGGCCCATGGAATGACTATTACACCACCAATACGCTTGCAACTTTGCACCTGCTCGAGTCCGCAGCGAAAAATCAGGTGCAAGCGTTTGTTCACTGCAGCAGCCCCAGTGTCACCTTCGACGCCAAGCCCCAATCCGGCATCGATGAACGTGTGCCTTATCCGACTCGTTGGCTGTGCTTTTACCCTCAAACCAAAGCCCTGGCTGAGATCGCGGTCCTGCAAGCGTCCAAGTCTGGTTCACTTCGCACCTGCGCGCTGCGTCCTCATCTGATTTGGGGCAAAGGAGATCCGCATCTGTTCCCACGCGTCATTGAACGCGCCCGCAGCGGCAAACTGAGACGTGTCGGCGACGGACGCAATTTGATCGACGTGGTACACGTCGACAATGCAGCTCGCGCTCATGTGCAAGCTCTTGAGCGCCTGCTAGCTGGCGACGATAGGCTCAATGGGCAAGCTCTGTTCATTACCGATGGTCAGCCGCATGCTTGTTGGGACTGGATCACTGGCATTCTCCAGTCAGCCCAAGTCCCGGTTCCGACTCGCTCGATCTCCTACTCAGCCGCCTATCGCATCGGCGCGATGTTGGAGGCCGCGTACTGGACGTTGCGAATCCGCCAAGAACCACCCATGACGCGATTCGTCGCCGCTCAATTGGCGTTGGACCATTATTTTTCGATTGAAAAAGCCAAAACGTTAATCGGCTACCAACCCGTTCAGAGATCGATTGGTGACGATGCCTGATCAGCTATCTTTTTTCAAGTCAGAAAAGTCTCAGGCATCAGTACTACGACAAAACACGTCGGTAAAACTCTTCAAGGAAGGAGAAGTCGAAGTCGGAGGTCCACGGGTTTTCGAAAGGTGGTTCGACGTAGTTAATGACTGTAGGAACGGTTGGCGGAGCAGGTTCCCAATCCCAATCGGGCATGACCGGTGGGGGCAGCTGTGTTGGATCGATCGGATTGGGGCCTTGGTCGTCGCTGATCACATCCGCCAAGAGTGTAAACCTGGCGGCTAAGGCCGGCGTCCCCGGTCGCGAACGACTTGTTGCTACGAAGAAGTATTCACCAGCACCGAGCCAAACATACGCGGTTCGCAAACCACCGCTTGCCGCAGCAAACGACGAAACGATATTGCCTGTTTTCGCATCGTAGATGTTCAGTTGCACACCAGCATTGGCGCTGGCCGCTTGAGCCGACAAATCAAAGCGGAAGAGTTGCGTTTTGAAGGTGGTAAACCGGGAGACGTTTTCACCTGTAGCGGTCACATTACCCGCAAAAACTCTGCGCAGTTGAGTGGCTGACTCGGTTGCGAAATCGACAGTCGCTACGTAATTGCCTTGGCTGACAGGCGATCCGGTCGCGGTTCGTACGAACAACACATATTGCTCGTTAGCGATTGGATTGGCTACCACAACTGTCAAACCACCGTCCGGTTTACGAGTCAGTTGGCTGGCAATTCGATCACCCCGACTATTGAGCAAGACTACCTCGAGTCGAGGGTTCTGAAGTCCGACTGGATCAACGGCGATCGATAAGGTTGGACTGGCAAACGCGGGTGCACGGAACCGGAACAAGTCGCGATCCGAGGCTGAAGAAAGTGAGGATTGCAGTTCGTAGCGCGAGTTGGCTAAGAACCCAATCGTGGTGTCGAGGGCTGTTGCGGTGGTCAAGGTGTCATTCGTCCCGATTTCGTTGTCGACCAGTCCCACACTGCTGAACAACGCATCGACGGATACATAGTCGATAGCTGGATCATCTTCGTCTTCTGCATCAGCATCGTGGGCTGGCGGAACGAGACTTGGCTGAAGGCTCAAATCGCGGTAGTCGATGTCTAGGCGATAATCACCGATGGCAAAGACGTCGTTGCTGTTTCTGGCAACGCGGATGAACAACGTGGAATGATCCCGGAGAGAACCGATGTCCAGCTGCAAGTTGTTGGCGAAGATGCTGTCCGCCTTGGCGTCTGCAAGCACATTGCCAAAGCGATCGAGCACTTCGATCCTAGCCTTAAGCAAACTAATGCCTGAGGCCCACAATCGCACGGAGACTTTTTCTTGGCCGGCTAGGGGTTGCAGGCGATAAAAGTCGACATCGTTCATGGTATTCAGCGAACCGTTAACGGATAGCGGCTGTGTTCCGTTAAAGCCCGCGGGGTAATTGATGCGCGTCGCGAGGCCCCGCGAGTTGTTGCTGGTGGTTTCGTAGATATCGCGACGTGGGCCGTAGAGTTGCCGAATGGCGGTAATATCCGAGGACTTGAGTGTCACATTGGGACGGCGATAGGTGCCGTTCATGACTGCGCCGCTGATATTGTTATCAGCCAAGCCGAGCGCGTTGCCCGCTTCGTGCAGCAGAACGGAGAACAACTCGACGGCGGGTCCTTTCTCATTGGGCGCGGGAACTTGAATCGGGCCGGTTGCATTCAGGTCCGCCAAGAAGAAGTTCGCTTGTGTGTTCAGTAGCACATCGCCCGACCAGGTTCCGGCAATTTGTTGATAGGGCAGCGCGTTGGCAAGGACGCCCGGTTGCGGGAAGGCTCCGATGCGGAATTCGCCAAATCGCGGATCATTCGTTGACAGTCCAACTGCGCCGAAATCATCGCCTCGGTCAGGAACCAAGCCTATATTGAAATTGCCGTGGACGGACCACGTTTGAAAAGCGCGCAGGGCTGCTTCTTGCCACTGCAGGCGATCCGTGACTTGGTCTAGAACTTCGCGCGCCGAGTTGCGATACGCTCCAATGGCAGCTTGATCCGTCGGGAAACTAACGGACAGCGAACGCGCGGCGGGCCAAGCGGTGCCAAAATTCGCCATCAGCTTCCGGTCTTCCAGCTGTTCGACGGTCATTCGTCGACGTGCGTTTGATGCGTGCTTTTTCATAATGGTTATTCTCAAGTGGGCGTTTTAGGGTTGTATATTCTCAATCGCAATTTTGGCTGCAGTCTTGAGCGCTACGAAGTCTGGTAGTGCGCGAATGGGTGCTAAGTCGGCGTCGGTATCAAGTAATTCAGCTCCGTAATTACGTTTCAGAGCTTTAGCGACGTACTTGATCGCTGCCGCTTGGCTTTCAGAATGTCTCGCAGAGAGTAAGGCGTGCGCGGATCCCAGCTGGTAGAGAGTTGCCGGCATCGCTCGCTCACCAAGTTGGCGTAGCACCTCGATGTCTTGAAATGCTTCAGTGTCTTTTCCCAGTCGAGCCAACAGCACACAGCGACCACCTCGAGCCATCTCGTTGTTCGCGTCGGCTTCGAGGATGTGGTCCAGTGCAGCGATGGCAGCCGGGATATCCTTGAGATGTTCAGAATGCACGTGCGCTAGATTTTGCAGGACATCTGCCGAGTTGGGCGCTAGTACTTCGGCCGCCTTTAAGTCTCTGAGTGCACGATCCGGGAATCTAGGCAGTTGAGCCAAAGCCCGCGAAATCCAGTCTTCGACGGTTTGGGGTTCGCTGGTCATGGCACGTTTCATATCTTCGCGAACTGCATCAGTCGCCCCCAAGCGTTGATGCACGCGCGCTCGAATCAAGGCGATGCGATTCGAATCGGGAGCGAATTCGAGTGCCTGGTCGAGGTCTTCGCGGGCTCCCTTCAGATCAAGCAACTGTTCTCGCACGAGAGCGCGATCGACATAGTAGGCGACGTTCTGCGGGGATAGATCGATCGCAGCGGAGTAATCGATTTCGGCTGCTTTAAGGTTCTTGGTCGTGACTCGCAGTTTCGCGCGTCGTTCATAACCGATGGCTGCTTCGGTGGCAGCACCGATCGCCAATTCGTAGGAGAATAGTGCGGCGTCGTATTGGCCCAGTTGGGATTGCGCATCGCCCGCCGTCACCCAGTACAGGTGAGCAAATGGTGAAGTCTCTGATGTAGAGAGTCGTGAAATTCGTGCGAGCTGCATTAGGGCCAAGGTGGGTTGATTGTTGAGCACACTGGATCGTGCGAGAATCAAATTCTCGACGGTGGCAACGGGCCTAATTGTCGAGTTCAAGTCTATCGAGTCGGCAGGAGCCGAAGCCGCGTTTCCTTCCCCCAGGATCCGTTGCAATTGCTGAAGCAGTGGACTCTGCTTTGCTCGCTCAGGTACCAGTTCACAAAAACCGAGCAGCTTGCGCACGTTGGCGCGTTCGGCATCGCCGCGAGAATCCCCAGATTGAAGTGCGATGGCGGCAGTACTGAGGCAATAGTCAAAGATTAGGTTCTCAGCACTCGTGCGATCTGAGGCACTTAGCCAATTCAGATTGGAGGAGCTGGCTAAATCTTTGGATGAGACTCCGATGTAGCCTTCAACCGTGCTGGCGGTCTGCGCGAGTTTTTTTGCAAGATTGGGTTTGTCACTCAGCAACTGAGGCAACTGCCTGCGAGCGTCGCGTTCGAGTAGGGAGAGCTGAGATTGAGCGGCAAGTGCTTTTGAACTGCGCCACCAGTAGTTGGTAGTCAGTGCAAACATGGCGACGATTACCAGACAAAACAAGGCCACAGGAACGGTGGCAAAGACTCGTGGATAACGTCGCGTTAACTTGGGAAGTCGACTGGCCAAAAAGCTTTCCGCAGCATGGCTGAGCGGAAGGTTGGCGATCTCGCGGTCAATATCTTCAAGCAGCTCGCTGGCGGTGTCGTAGCGCTTCTTGGGCTCGAACTGGAGGCACTTGCCAATGATCGCCTGTAGCCCCGCGGTTGCATGCTTGTTCGTAAATTGAAAAAGCGAATTGCGGGCAACGACGGCGGCTTTAATGTCTGTTTCAGCGGCCGAGAGTGGTGCTGGGAATGGCAAGCGGTTCTCCAGCACTTCGAACAAAATCAAGCCAAGCGAATAAACATCAGAACTGGTGCTGGTCTGAAATCGCTGTCCGATCATCATCTGCAGTTGCTCAGGGGACATGTACGGCAGGGTGCCGCCGGCCCAACTGAGTTGCTTCAGTTCATTGTCTTTCGACAAATTGAAATCGATCAACGCGGGTTCGCCATCGTTGCGTAGCAAAATGTTGGCGGGCTTCAGATCGCCGTGAATAATGCCCCTTTCGTGCGCATGAGCGAGGGCGGCAGCGACGTGACGCGCGAACCAAAGCAAGAACTTTTTGGAATCAAGTTCGCTCAGTTTCTGGAGCAGCTGCGCCCCAGCCGAATTCCAAACGCGAATACGATCAGCCTCTTGCGTCATCAAACTGGCTGATGGAGCACCGCGTGGCGTCTCATCCGCTCGCGTCAGTTTGTTCAAGGCGGCATTGACGGTGGTCACTAAGCTCTGACCGTTACGCTCAGATGCAAGCGATTGCTCGCCCAGCCAATCGGCAAGTGTTGCTGAGCCATAGTAGGGCATGCACAAGGCTGAGTAGCTGCCAATGCGATGTACTGAATAAAGCGGGACGATCCCTGTATGCTGCAGTCTCGCCAAGTGCGTTGGTTCATCAAGCGTTTGGCGGACCACTTTGAGCGCAACGTAGCGGCCCGCTAGCGACGACTGAGTGGCAAGAAACACTCGGCTGAAGGCCCCCACTCCCAGTAGTGACAGCAGTTGAAACTCGCCAAAGGGCTCACCGACTTGTGGCTCAGTATTCGCCGACGCACTGGCTGACGAGCGTCGATTCGCGGGCTTGTCACTGACGACTGATTGCTCCAAGGCCTTGAACCACTCCGCTTCATGAATCTCGTTGACCCAACTCCAGCGGCTGCCATGAATCGAAAGCCCGCGCGAGCTGCGGCTGCGAAAGTCCTCGTAGGCGATCGCATGTGCGGAGCTTTTGTGATTACGCAGCGCAGGAAATAGCTTGAAGTAGCTCGCTAAATCGACTTCGACGCCCGCCGAGTAGCGGCGATCAATGTCAGCACGAATCAACTCGGCTAGGCCCCAAGTGGAATTCCCCAAAGACTCACGCTTCACGAACTGATGCAGAAACCCCTCGTCCTTGGACCATTCGCGTTCGAACGTGTCCAGAACCTCATCCAATTGCTCGTCGGTGAATGTCGATTCGGCTCTAGGGTTCATGGGAATTGTTCGTAGGTTATTGTCGCACGATTGTCCCAATCGTAGCTGCATCAATGAGACAATGGTTGGTATTTGAAGTAATCTGCGTCGTCTGCCATATGCCGAATGAAATCGAAATCAGGAGGTCAGAATTCTCGCCAAGTGGTTTAGGTCAAAATGATTCCGGTGTCCGCCAGCGATCTTAAGAAACTTCACAAAATTGTTTCCGCGGCTTCCTCGTCGAAGGTACTCAACATCTTCGATCGAATGTTCTGCAGTGCGCGCTCAATGCTCCGACGGGAGCGGTCAAGCTTGGCGGCGATTTCCTCCACCGAGTATCCCTGCACGCGGAGCAAAACCACGTCCTGCTCGGTGTCCTTGAGGTCCTCGATGGCCTCTCGAATCGCAGATTCAAATTCTTCTGGCGTGCAATCATCAGCCGTGTCAAAATTTTCCATCGCATCCAGCGATTGTGTTCGGCGTGAGTCGCGTCGCAGAGCGGTGCGGCGTCGGGCGTTGCGTCGGACTTTGTGGACCGCAACAATGGCCATAAGCTGCCACAGAGTCCCGCCTGCTGGAGCGTCGTAACTCCCCATGTTGATGCCCCGGAAGACACTCTTGAAGACGCTTTGAACAATGTCCTCGGGTTGCACCTGGGCTCGCAATCGATCGGCCATCTGCTGATGAACCAGGCCAAAAACCCTATTCGCGTAGCGGTTATAAACCTCCGCAGCGGCAGTTTCATCGCCGGATCGCAGGCGAACTATCAGGGATTGGTCGGAAGGAGGCATCTTGATATTGGGTCTCTGATTACGTTTGGCACGTATTATAATTAGCTTGACAACCACCCATCTTGTTCAGTGCAGAGTCGGAAGCACCGGGAGGATCCACTGTTTTTGCCAGAATTACCGGGTGTTTCCGTGAGCGTGGCCAAACTTTGCACTGGAACTGCGGAACGCGGGCGAGGTCGCCCGCGTTCCATTAGTTTGCGGCCCCGTGGTTATTCTAGGGCAGAAGAACTTCGAATTCCTTGATGTCTTTCTTGATACCGCCCACGATTCCCAAGTCGTAGATAGTGTCCGTGCCAGCTCCGCCCTCGAACACAGCATCTTCAGCAGCGCTAACTGCGGTGCCAACGACTTGGTCCTGGCCAGCATCAACACTGACGGTAATCGATTTTCCGGAGTCCACATTGGTAAGCGTGACTAGATCGTTCCCTGGACCGGTAAAGACTCCGATGTCTTCGGTCGCCATCAAGTTTTCGACGTTGATTGTGTCGACACCGGCTTCGGTCGAGATCGCTAACGCAAAGGTCATTACCAGATCCACGTCAACTTTGTTGGTGTCGCCCTTGGCTTCGATCGATAGAACCTCAGTGACGGTTGAGTCTGTAACGCTGATCGTATCGTTTGCGCCTTCACCGATAATGGTCAGCGACTTGCCAGCGTTGATCCCTTGCAACACGGCGCGCAGAGCATCCTGTCCGCCATTGATCGCCATGTCTTCGACGACGGACATGCCAGTCAGTTGAACGGTGTCGTTCCCTGCTGAACCTTCGATGGTCAGGTTAGCACCCACTGTTACTGGCCCCGAGGTGGTCAGTCGGTCTGCGCCAGCGCCGAGGTCAATGAACAGGTCATTGCCGGTGACTACGCCACGCAGTGTGACGAAGTCATTGCCGCCTTCCATGCGAATTTCAGCAGCATTCAACTGCAAACGTGGAAAGCGAACGGACGGACGTCCGTTCACTGTCGTGCCCGTGCGACCAGTCACTACAAAATCGCCAGTCGCACTTTGG
This sequence comes from Pirellulaceae bacterium, assembly GCA_033761895.1. Taxonomy (GTDB): domain Bacteria; phylum Planctomycetota; class Planctomycetia; order Pirellulales; family Pirellulaceae; genus Aureliella. The sequence continues at coordinate 47,722 of JANRMD010000208.1, forward strand.
CTGATGAGAATACTGTTGGCGGCGTTGTCGCCAAAAATGGTCACAAGCGAACCTTCCAGAGTCACCTGGACATTGTTGGCCAGTACGCCTTGGCACAGTGCGCCGTTGCACAGGGCAGCGGACAGCAAGCAAGCTAAACCACGACGTGAAATCAAACGCAAAATCGACATAGCAACACTCCGATACTTCGAAAAAGTTGACCAGCCCCTCCTGTAGGGTGCCGGGGTTGAAGTGCCCTTAGTAAGTGGGCGATGGCTAGTTAAGGCCATGAGCGACCTACAACCCGCCAAGTTGCCAGGATTTTGTTTTGCGTTCAGAGTGAATTACGAGCGAGCCTCGCAGCAAGCGAGCCCCCAAGAGTGCGTAGTCCCCATTAGGTTTTGGGTAGCGGAATGCGTCAAGCATTTCGAGACCTCCGCAATCAGGAGTTTGTGGTTGCAAAAGCGGCGGGTTCAGCGGACGTGGACGTCCGCGCTCCAAAAAACCGGTCCAAAGGACTGGGACCTCGACAGGTACTGTCAAGAAATCAGTTGCTTTGAAAGTCTAGATTGCTTTTGGGACCTAATGATCAACAAGCCCTCAAGCATCTTGAGAGTATGCATCTTGAGAGTATTGCGGTGGCCCCGAAAACCTTGAAGGGCTTGTTGATTTTGTGAGCCGTCGGCGCTAGCCGCGGGTCTCGAAGTTTGGCGCGTGCATGGATTTGGCTCGTTCCAATGCAAATTGAACTGGTGCTCATTCTGCATTGGTAGGTTTATAGGTGATGAGCTATTGCTCCTTCGGTCACCCGCGGCTAGCGCCGTCGGCTCACTAAATCAACAGACCGCTAGCGCCGTCGGCTCACGGCTGCCCATGGCGCAATAGTCAACAAGCCCTTGACGGTTTCCGCTACCCAACAATTAACAAGCCGTCGCGTATTTCGAGATCGCTCTGAGTTCCAGTCACAGTCTCAGGCTAGCGATGGTAATGGGGATGGCCGCCTGTTCTTCGCGGTAGTAGCGGCGGAGGATGTCCGTATCGATGCCGGCTTCGCGACGAGCGTCTTCGACGGTTAGCGGACGCAGGTTCTTCAAAGATGACTTGTAGAGATTCTGGTTGCCCGTTTCTTGTCCACACTGCACGCCTAATCGAAAAGCGGGATGAAGAAATTTCGGGATCCGGTACGGTTCAGGATACAGTCGTGCGATCAAGAACTGAAAGAAGTGGTACTCCCACCAGCGGACCTGTTTGGCAGTACCCATTGCAAATCCTAGCACAAAGGCTTCGTCTTGATCCTGCAAGCCGCGTCCAAGCAGAACGTGCATGACGTCATGATCCTCCAAGTCCACTGCGCCGCGAAAGCGTATCCAGCTTTGCGGATTCTCAAACAGTCGAACAATCCACGGGATCTTTGAAGCGGGGGCGGCGGGCATCGAAGCGATAACTGAGTCGATGGTTCGGCCGGCTTGTTCAATACCTGGGTACCAAGCAAACCACAGATCGGTATCTGTAAACGAGTCCCGTTTGCGGCCTTGCGCATCGTACAGCCAAGTGCTGGTGTCGTAGAGACTGAGAATGGATTCTGGCTTGGGTGAATTAGCGGCCGTGACCACTGCGGCCGAAGCTACGCGATTCAAGTGATCGAGTATCACACTATCGGCTTCAAGCTTCTTTTGTTCAGCTAACGTTCCCAAGCCGAGAACTTCGGTTAGTTCTTCAACCAGTTCATGCGAACTCTGACGCAACATCTTCTGATGATTGGCTCGATAAATGGGTTTGAGCAAGCCCGCGTGGTTGGCGGCCCGAATCGTGGCTATGGCGAGTCCGAAATCTGTTGACTTGGAAACATATCTTCCCGCGCCTTCGCGTTTAGGGTCTGCGGACTCGTTAACGGTCGCCTCACAAATCGTGACCACCCATTGAAAACTTTCGTCTTTCTGCTGACGCTGTCGCGAATGATGGACTCGAATTGGGCGAACGCAAAGCTGCGAGACCGCATCGGCAATCGCGGATTCAAGCGATGGTCCGCTACCGATCAGATCGACGGGGTCCGATGCATCTTCTGGAGTTCGAATCTGAAGTTCAAATGAGATGAACTGGTCAAGAGTCGCTGTAGGATCAGCAGTCGAAGGATGTGCTCGTGCGGCTCGAAGTACTTCCAAAGAGGCGATCTTGGCCATGCTGTCCCTAAGTTGGCTTCATCCGGTGCCGCTCAATGCTAAATCATCTATCGATTGAACAGAGCTTAACACTAATTGGCACTAATCTCCACTAAGTGAAAATGCTGATAATGTTTACCTTTATGGAGTAGGCTTGGTACGCAGCCATGCCGGGATACTTAGGCGCGTCGTTGCCGTTCAGAAATGCATCAATTTGTTCTGATAAGTTGCGCTGCATGACCTATTACTCGCCGAATTCCTAAGCACTCAGACAAAGTTTAGCAAACTTTGATTAGCCATTTTCTAACGAAACCAGCCACGCGGCCAGTTGGTTTCTTGCGAAAACAATCTCACCTGGCGGCGGAAGAGCTCCTGCCCCTTGAACAAATCGCTAGTTCCGCCCATGCTTTTGCGGGATTAAATCGATTTTGGCGGCAAGTTTGGAGGGGCAAATGGCGGGACTTTTTGATCTTTCGTCCGACGTAGCAGTCGTGATTGGCGGAACAGGTGGTTTGGGAGGCGCAATGGCCGACGCTCTCGCGGCTCAAGGCGCCAAAGTCGCCGTTGTAGGTCGCAGCGCCGAGCGTGGTGCGCAACGCGTTGAGGCCATCAAGTCCGCCGGCGGCTCGGCGATTTTTCAGGCTGCCGATGCACTCGATCCCAGCTCTCTGGCCGCAGCGCGAGACAATATCCAATCGCAACTTGGTAACATCACTATCCTGGTCAACGCCGCCGGTGGGAATCGACCCGATGCAACTTTGCCCCCGGGCAGCGATTTTTGCAAACTATCGCTCGATGCCTGGCGCGATGTTTTTGATCTAAACCTAGTCGGCGGTGTCCTGCTGCCCTGCCAAGTGTTTGGTCAATCCATGGTGGCAAACCGCAAAGGCAGCATCATCAACATCGCATCGATGTCGGGGATGCTCCCGCTGTCTCGTGTCGTCGCTTACTCTGCCGCCAAAGCGGCCGTGATCAACTTGACGCAGTTTCTTGCACGCGAGTGGGCCACGACAGGCGTGCGAGTCAACGCGCTCAGTCCAGGTTTCTTTCCGGCGGAACAGAATCGGGCGTTGCTGTACAACAGCGACGGTAGTCTGTCAGCCCGCGGTGCACAGATCATCGGGCACACTCCCATGGCTCGCTTTGGCGACGCTTCGGAATTAGGCGGCGCAACCGTGTGGCTCGCTTCGCAAGCCGCGTCGTCCTTTGTGACGGGACAGAATATTGTCGTCGACGGCGGATTTTCTGCTGTCACGATTTAGCCGGGTAGGCGCGAGGTTGCAGGGATGAGGGTGAGAGAGAAGAGGGTGTAGAGAGAAGATAGTGAGAGAGAAGAGAGTGTAGGAAGAGGCGGAGCCTCCAAGGCAGTGCGTTCCCAGGCAGAGCCTGGGAACGAGGGTAGCGAGGGTAGATAACAACATAACTTCATCAACTAATTTCAACAGAAAGAGAAAAGAATAATGGCTCAACTGAAGATCCGTACAGAAGAGAGTGAATTGGATTTCTTGTCGCTCGGTGCTCTGGTGCATCGACTTGATCCGGGTACAACCCCGTTTCGCAAAGCACGCTCGTTTGATGTCCACGTCTCGGGTGGCGAATACAACGTGGCCGCTAACTTGTCAGACTGCTTTGGCTTGAAGACTGGCGTAGCTACAGCCATGGTCAATTATGGAGTTGGCGAAATCGTCCAACGGGCTGTGCGTGAAACGGGTGTTAAGCCCTTCTACAAGTGGTTTGAGCACGATGGTGTGCGTGGCCCCAACATCGCAACGGTGTACAGTGACCGAGGGCTTGGCGTGCGGGCTCCTGTGGTCTTTTACAATCGCGCCAATGAAGCAGGTGCAATGCTGAAGCCAGGTGACTTTGATTGGAAAACCATCTTTGCTTCGGGTGTACGTTGGTTCCATTCAGGCGGAATCTTCGCCGCTCTGTCACCCACCACTTCGCAATTGATCGTTGAAGGCATGAAGGCCGCCCGCGCCGCTGGCACGGTGACCTCTTTTGACTTGAATTATCGCGCGAAACTGTGGAAGACCATCGGCAGCGAAGAGAAGGGACAGGAAATGTGCCGCGAGATCGCTTCCCACTGCGATGTGCTGATCGGCAACGAAGAAGATCTCCAAAAGGGACTCGGCATCAAGGGCCAAGACGTTGAAGCTTCCTCGAAGCTCGATCCTGAGCAGTTTTTCGGCATGATCGAGCAAGTGGTGCAGAAGTTCCCGAACGTGAAGTTGGTCGCTACAACGCTCCGCGAAGTGCACTCGACGAATCGTCACGATTGGGCCGCCGTGGTTTGGTACGATGGTCAACGCTTTGTTAGCCCAACCATGAAGCTGGATGTGGTTTGTCGCATCGGCGGCGGGGATGGATTTGCGGCCGGTCTAATTTATGGAATGCTAGCAGGCAAGAAGACCGAAGAAGCGCTGCGACTTGGCTGGGCTCACGGTGCCCTGTTGACCACGTTTGTGGGTGACGTGACGATGGCCAAGTTGCCCGAAGTGGAAGCCTTGGCTGCCGGTGGAACGGCTCGCGTGCAACGCTAGTGCCCGGAGGCTAATTGCCCGGTAGCCACCGTCGCCAGACGGTGGACACGATGCGGGGTGACTAACCACCGCTTGGCAGCGTCGGCTACCAGCTAACCATTTCCGCTACTACTTTTAGCTATCAAAAAACGAAATCCCAGGCGATGCAAGTCGCTTGGGATTTTTTTTTGCTGTGAAATGAAAAGCCATCTGGTTGCATAACCGCCAGAACCGCTAAAGTCCGTAGCGGTGATGGTCGATTTTCAAGAATGGTACAGGTCTGTCCATCCGCAAGGGATTTGGGCACGGCAAGGGCCATGCGAAGTCTGCATGATCTCAATTTCAAAGGAAGCAGTCACGTGACTCAACCCACTTCGAACACAAAACATCTAACAAACGCTCAATCGAAGTCGAAAGTTGGGAAGCAGCCTAAACGCCTTGCCCTGCTAATAGTGCTCGCCGCTGCGACGACGCCTGGTTGCGCAGGCTTCAGTCAGAAAAGTGTCTGGCCCTTTTCGAAGGACACGGCCAGTGCGACGAAACCTGCCGGCGCATCGGGCTTTGCATCCACCATTACAGGTGCGGGCAAAAGTGTAGCGGGTCAGTTCCAATCGATGGGAACAGCGGTGAAGAGCGCCGCTGGAAAAGCGAAGACTGCCGTGATCGCTCCTTTTTCAACAGCGGCCAAGTCCGACGATCCGACCAGCCTTTCCAACATGCCGACCTCCTTGGGGCCAGAAGTCTGGGTTGCAAACGGTCAGTTGGCAGAGACTCAAGGCAACTACACCAAAGCCCTCGACAACTACACCAAAGCTCTCGAGATCGAACCAACCAATCTATCCGCCCTGCTGAGCACAGCACGCTTGTATGATCGCCAAGGCCAAGCGCCACAAGCCGCCGAGTTTTTCCAAAAAGCGATCAAGACCAAACCTGACGATGCAGCTTTGTACAACGAATTAGGTTTAGTGAAAGCCAAGAGTGGCAGCGCTGCTGAAGCAGAAGCCAATATTCAAAAGGCGATCGCGCTTGACCCAACCAATTCAAGATATCGCAACAACTTGGCTGGGATTTTGGTTGAGAGCGGCCGCAGTGACGAAGCGGTTAAGCAGTTAGAACAAGTGTTTGCACCAGCTGTCGCGAACTACAACGTCGCTTACTTGCATGCCTCGAAACAAAACATCGCCGCCGCGCAACAGCACTTGCAGTTGGCTTTGCAAATCGATCCTAACCTCAAGGAAGCTCGCGATTTGATGAATCGGTTGGGTGGCTCGGGGGCCGTTCAAGCGGCATCGAATGCCTACAACATGGCGGGTAGCGTGATGCAGTCGGTACAAGGCATTTCAGGCGCGTATGGTGGCACGCCTGCGGGAGTGCAGTCAGGTGCTTATGCTCCTTCGCAACCTACGCCAGGCCAAGCCAACCTGCCAGCGCCACCTAACGGTTCGTCGCAAGTCTTGCGGTAACTAGCGAACCGTGCCTATGCGAGAACTGATCGATGCCAAGCGCGACAGCGACAATGTGGTCGATGCAGTTCTCAGTCAGGCGCGATCTGCGCATTCACGCGAGAAATGACAACCAGCTGGCGGTGCACTTCAATGTGCTCGATCCGCTAACACGGCAGAGCTATCGCATTGGCGAGCTTGAACGGTCGCTGCTCACTTTCCTAAACAGCACCAATACGCTTGCCCAAGTGCTGAAGCTGCTTCGTAAGCAGCGCCAGTATGAGACGCTCGATGAACAGCATTTCTTGCTGACCGTTGAA
>JANRMD010000209.1:0-1650 GCA_033761895.1 Pirellulaceae bacterium
TGTTCATCTGAAGAATCAAGCTCGCCTGATTCCTGATCCGTATCCTTCCAGATCAAGCTTGCTCGCCCGATGGCCCATTTCGAAACTTTTCGACATTGCTTCGCAACTAATGCAGTTGCGATCGACTGCCCTTGTGGCGAACGATCATCACAGAACCAATCGTGAAGTCTTTGCTTAAGTTTTCCTGGGTCTTCTTGAGCTTGATCTGATTTGTCGCACAGCTCATGAAAGGCTGTCTCCCAACTACTGCTGCCCAGCCCAGGTTCTTCGCCTAGCGCTCTCGCTAAATCTGAAGCAGCCGCCCTTGGAATCGGAATGATTGGCAACGTCAAGAAATCGAGTAAGCATTGTGGATCGACAGGTTCCCAACATAACTCCAAAGCCAACGGTAGAACCTGCAGAACTGGATGTGCACGAGTTTGCAATGATGCCCCCATCGTTGGCAGCCCAATTCGTTGCAGGCAGACATCAAGCCGAACAGCCAACGCATCGTCCTCGCAATAAACTACTGTGCGTGCGAGTCTTTCCGGCGATTTCGAGCAAACCGAGGCAAGAAACTCTATGGCGGCTGTCTCACTACGAGCATTTGCAACCCTCAAGCTTGCGTCACAGTCAAACGGAGGTGTCGCAAATCCGCGAACTAGATCCGCGGCCTGATAAAGTGCAGGTCCATTGGCTCCCTTGGGCACGGGAGATTCAATCCTGCAAAGACTCATCCGACGCAAGACTCCTTGCCATACCGCAGGCCAGGAATCAATTCCATCTGCCAAAAACAATTGGTGCTCTGGAAGTTGCTGACCTGCATCTAATGTTACGAGGACGTCAGTGAGCCTCTCAAACTCTCCCGGAAAAGACTTCGCATAGCCTGTTTCGGCAACGGCTAAATCTAAAGCAAGTCGTGGGCAAGCTTCGTGTGATTTTCCATCCCAACCAGACATCAGCAACTCGTCGCGTTTGGCCAAAAGATCTGATGCGGTTTCCCATCGATCTGAAGCGAAGCTCTGCGCGAAACAAGCATTCGCTACTTTGTCTAGAGCATCAGCATACTGCATGACACGCGCTGCTCTGTGAACATCCGGCTGGGGCAACCCAAGCTGAGTCTCTAGCCAACTCAATAGCTGAGCCGGTCCTCCAGAAATCCGGTTTAATGCATGAAAGTCTTGAAACACTACCGCGCGTCCAGGGGTAAAGCGAATGTGCAATTGCGATGATGGAATCACGTTTCTACTCCCGCATTGATCATTCGTTGACGAACCTGGGCAGTTACAATCGACGCTTTGATGTCCTCGGGGATATCAACAGCGACAATTTCGATCCCGAACTCTCTTGCGGCTTCAGCGACCCAAGTCGCTCCTGACGCGTAGCTCGCAGCTTCTTTCGACGCGAAACATAATATCTTCCGCCACTCGGTACCTAACCGTTGCCCGATGAAGGCTAATTTCAAAATGTCGCCTTTTATTTTGTGTTGTTGAGCGCCCTTTACGCTTCCGATTCTTGCATACACTTCCACAACAATCCTATTGCTTAAACTAATTGCATCTGGCTTAACGCCATCGATAGGCAGTTCGGTCGAACCCGTGTCAAAGCGAATTCCGAGAACATCTTCTAGTGCAACGAGGAGCGATTTTTCACCAAGCGCTTGCTCCGAAG
>JANRMD010000210.1:0-11453 GCA_033761895.1 Pirellulaceae bacterium
GCCGCAGCCCCAGTGCAGTAGCCAGACATTTCGGTTGGGAAAGCGCCGCCAGCGGCTTTATTGTTCCGACCACCATCATGGCCGCCTATTGCTTCCTGCGTTATCCGGCCAACTTCGATCAAGCGGTCCGGTCGGCAATTCGGCTAGGTGGTGATACCGACTCGATCGCCGCAATTGTGGGAGGCTTAGTGGGTGCGCATATTGGTTTCGGAAAATTACCAAGTGACTTGGTTGCGCGCGTTAAGGTAGCCCCACACGATAGTGAATGGATCGCAGAGATGGCCGAGCGTCTTTCGCATTGGCCGCATGGTGTTGACGATCTGCATTTTGCACCTGCCCTGCCATCGAACCCCTTGATGCAGGTGTTTCGCAATTTGTTAATGCTGTTTCTGATACTGCTGCATATCGGCTTGCGAACGCCGTTTGTCTTGCTTTCGTGGTTGAAGCCTGGTCGGAAACGATCCAGGCAACACTGACAACAGCAACTTTAAGATGCATGTTTTATTGTCGCACGATTGTCCCAATCGTAGCTGCAACAAGTGAGACAATTGTGCGACACTCGCCCCCAAAGTTAAACAGTGACGAAGCACTGGCAGACTGCTGAAAACGTCGACTTGTAAAATATGGCGGACCCTCAGTAACCCGAAGCGTTAGTTTTAATGTTGCGTTAATGGTTGCTTTGAAGCGATCCAGACGACGTTTTGCTTGGTTTTTCACAACCCGAAGCGTTAGCGAGGGACCTTTCTGCATCGCCAAGTCGACGCCGTAACTCGGTCCCTCGCTAACGCTTCGGGTTGCGAAAGCCTGAAACGCGCAACATCAAAACCAACGCTTCGGGTTACTTTTTCAGCAGCCTGCTGGGTTAGGCTAGGCTAGGCGTCGAAGGGGAATCGCGGTAGTCTGCTCTGGTCATCCACCCAACCACCGCTTGGAAGCAAAACCACCAAATGTCGCCTAAGAGGATTCTCCGTCTCGTTGCGCAGGTACTCGTATTGCTAGTTGTTGTCGTTGGGATCGTCCACAGCGGTCGCAAAGCAGCCTTGCAGTTGGCCTCGCAGCGGAGTGGTCTCGCAGAAAAAGCCACTCAAGCAGAGACCGCATCCCAGAACGCTGTCGATGCGTCTGAACGCGAGCAACTGCAACTCGAGGCAGTCCGTCTTCGAAAAGCCGTCGACCGTTTTTGGCAAGTGTCGCCAATGATGTTGCTCGCGTCGGCCGTGTTTTACGCCCTCGGTACGCTCCCGGCAAATTGGTATTGGCGACAGTGCTTGTTGACCATGGATCAACGCGCCCCATTCCTCGCGACGACCTGGGCTTACTTCTACGGTGGCCTAGGAAAATATTTCCCCGGTAAAGCCATGGTCATCGTCCTGCGACTGGGGGCGTTGAAGAACTATGACTTCAAGAAGATGGCGACGGCAATCACCATCTTCATGGAAACACTGACGATGATGGCCGTTGGCGGTGCGCTGGCGGCTATCTGCTTGATTCTTTTGAACCTGGACTGGCGGCTGACCTTATTGGCCATCGGATTACTGCTGGCCATGTTTTTGCCAACGCTTCCACCGATCCTGCGGCTCATCATCGCCAAACTCCAACGCGGTGTATCTGCCGAAACCTTGCGAGAATGGACCAGCCGCATTCACTTTGGGCTGGTCTTTCGGGGCTGGATCGCCATGGTGTTGGCTTGGCTCTTGTTTGGCCTTAGTTTGCTGTGCATTCTACGTGGTCTGCCAATCGCTGAGACCTTAGAAACCGATTGGACTAGACTAATGTTGAGTTCACTCGGTGCCTGCGCGTTGGCAGTTGTGTTAGGATTTGTCTCGTTGTTGCCCGGTGGTGCCGGTGTTCGCGAAGTTGTCTTGTCGACGATTCTCGCGCCCGTAGTTGGTCCCGCTGCCGCCTTGTGCGCTGCCATCTGGTTGCGCATCACTTGGTTGGCAACTGAGTTGGCGGTCGTTGCGCTACTGGCTGCCCTGCGTTTCGCTCTGCCAAGCCGATCGCCAAATTAATCCTACCTCCCATAGTTGCAACATGTTATCGATCGTAATTCCAGTCTTTAACGAACAAGATAGCCTCGAAGAGTTGCTCGTTCGCATCGAAGCAGTCGCCAAACAACACAGCTACGAACTGGACGTGTTGCTGATCGATGACGGATCATCAGACAACTCATGGTCTAGGATCCTCAATCTGAGCAAGCGGTTTACTTGGGCGCGGGGGATTCGCTTGCGCAGGAACTTTGGCAAAGCTGCTGCCCTTGCCGCTGGGTTCGAAAGGGCGAAAGGAGAACGCGTCATCACCATGGATGCGGACTTACAAGATGATCCCAACGAAATCCCAAACTTACTGGCCGAATTAGCGGCAGGCTACGACGTCGTCTCGGGCTGGAAGAAAGTGCGCCACGACCCATGGCATAAAGTACTGCCAAGTCGCGTCTTCAATGCGATGATCAGTTGGCTGACCGGTGTTCAACTCCATGACCACAACTGCGGCTTGAAGGGTTATCGCCGCGAAGTACTCAGCGAAGTGCTGCTGTATGGCGAGATGCACCGCTTCATCCCCGTGCTGGCTGCGTCGCGTGGGTTTCGCGTCTCAGAAATCGTTATCGAACATCATGCTCGTAAACATGGCAAGTCCAAGTACGGTTTCGAACGCTTCATCAAGGGCTTCCTAGATTTGATGACCGTTTATTTTCTTACCGGTTACGGAAACCGTCCGCAACACCTACTTGGCACGACCGGTATGGCATCGTTCCTCGCAGGCGGTTTAGGCTTGCTGCTCCTCAGTTTTATGTGGGTGATCAGTCGGCTAACGCCGATGACGGATGTGCACTTGCACGAAAAAGCGATCTTTTATTATTGCATTGTCGCATTGCTACTCGGCGTGCAACTGATTTCAATGGGCTTTCTTGCTGAACTCATTACAGCACAGAATCGCCCCATGCGTAAACCATTCAGCATCGTTGCTGATACCGCGATCGCCGATAGCCGGCTCGCTGACAGTCGGCAGGCCGACAGCGGCAATCAGGAGCGACTGACATGAATTCAAAACGAAACGTCGCTGCCTACCTAGCCATCGCGATCGTCTTCCTCGGTGTCGTTGCCCAAGTGGTTCGTATCGCGCAAGTCCAATCGCCAACCGGAGAGACACCGTTCCACAGCGCCAACGACAAAAGCCGCTGGTGCACCATCGCTTCGCTAGCCATTGAAGGCAGGTACGAGATCGACAACTTGTTAGAGATTCGACAGCCCCCCAAGAATCGTCGCACCTGGTACACCATCGACTTAGTACGTCATCGCGGCAAAGATGGCGAGCTTCATTACTACAGCAGCAAGCCTCCTTTACTTCCGACGATGTATACCGGAGTGTATTTGGCGGTGCGTCAAGTAACCGGTGCGACCCTGATGAAGCAAACGTTCTTCGTCGCGCGCATCATGTTGATTCTGGTGAACCTGCTTCCCTTAGTCGCCCTGTGGGTCATCATGACTCGTAAAGCCCTGCGTGAGCACGAATCCAATACGTGGACAATATGCATCCTGGCAATCTTCATCGCTTTTGGTACGTTCCTGTCGACCTTCAACAATACCCTCAACAATCACTTGCCCGCTGCAGTCGCCGCTGGAGTTTCCCTGTGGTGCTTGGATCGCATTATTCAACGCGGGCAACGTCAATGGTATTGGTTTGCACTGTGCGGTCTCGCAACTAGCTTTACTGCAGCCAACGAAATGCCAGCTCTGTGCTGGTTGGCCGTCGTCGGTGGACTACTTCTCTTGATCGATGCGCGTCGCACTTTCTTGGCGTACGTGCCCGCTCTGCTTCCGGTCGCACTCGCTTTCTTTGTTACCAACTACATCGCACATGGTGTCTGGCGACCGGCTTACACGCATCGCGACTTGGGTAGCAAGCTGTTCGAGATCCCCGTTGAAAATGGAACTTCATTGAATGCCCTGTCTGTCGAGGCATTGATCGCCGCCTGCCAGGAACGCCAGCTGAACTTTAGTGCCACATCCGTCATCCGACCCGCTCGCCGCGATGATGTCTACGAGTTATGGGACGAAGCCGCTCAACAGCGCTTGGGGCTGCGACTGGATGGACCCGACAAGGTTGGCGTCTACGAGTGGGATGATTGGTACGACTATCCTGGTAGCTACTGGGTCAATGATCGGAAAAAAGGTGTCGATCGCGGCGAGACCAGTAGACTCACGTACGCATTTCATTGTCTGCTTGGTCACCACGGCATCTTCAGTTTGACACCCTTCTGGCTGCTGGCAATCGCGGGAGCCGTGATTGGTTGCCGTCGATATCCGAAGACATTACTGACCGATCCACAGTGGTTACTTGTTGCGGGAATTGTTGTCACGAGTCTTGTATGTACGGGTTTCTATCTTGCACGACCATTGGAAGACCGCAACTATGGCGGCGTATGTAGTGGATTGCGTTGGGTGTTCTGGATGACACCATTGTGGTTCTGGTTAGCTTGCGACGGGCTGAAGTCAGTAAAACACTTTGCATTGCGACGGTTCGTCGAAGTAGCTGTCTTAGTAAGTGTTTTCTCCGCCAACTACCCTTGGACGAATCCTTGGACCGCCCCCTGGCTCATGCAATTGTGGGAGCATTGGGGCTGGATCAGTTATCAATAGTTATCAGGTGAAGGTAGCGGAAGCCGTCAAGGCTTTCGAGGGCCGCCGCAATACTCTCGAAATGCTTGACGCATTCCGCTACGTGAGCCGAACCTTAAACCGGGTTAAACGACTTCACGCCGTACGCTTTAACGTTCCGCCACAACTTGTGCGGCTGCAACACCCTCGGGCGCGAAGAGTTCATCCAGCTGGGTCTCAGCGAGCTTAATCAACAAGAGCACACGCTCATCTGTCTGCTCGGCCGTACGAGTCACGAAGAAGGCCTTGCCCAGATTCGAACTTCGCGGCTCGCCATTGCAGCTTAGGGCGATGATCTGACCGGGACGTAGTTTTACGGACATCGTCAAATCCTCCCAGGTCTTACGAGCGCGGCTCATTTCAGGTCGTAATCCGAAATCGCTGCGCACAAATGCCTTTCGCTCTTCACCGTGTTGAATCTCGGGCGTTAATCGAAGCGTCGCTTGACCATCGCCGTGCGGAATCGAACGCAAGTCGAAGAGCAACGCGGGCTGGTCATAATTTGCCCCCTCTACCCTGCCCTCTTCACTAGTGAGAACGACGATCGGTTGTGACACTTCTCGACGCACGTGAACTTCTTTGCGGCGGCCAGCCCGACACTGCATGCGGTTCGTAGTGCTCTTTACATCGGCCGCCAAATTGGCTTGCTCCAGCGGGTCGTTTCGCGCGATGTTCGTTAGTTGCTCCATTCGAGCTCGTACGCCCAGCGGCAGTTCACCAATCAGCACACCACCCCGCATTCCATTTTCTGCAAGCTTGCGACGCAGCTCAACATCAAAAACGCTCTCGTCGACAGTCGACCACAGATTGTCTAGGGCTTCCGATTGCTCATTTGGAAATCGAATGATGATAGACTCAACTACTACACTGTCCGGCGACATTTTAGGTTGAGCCAACAGCGGTTTCGCTTCGGTGGTCGTGTCTTTCGACCATTGCGCACAACCGACCAGCGAGCCACCCCATAAACCAACCAGCGCGCAGCAAACTATCCATTGCCAACAAGTTCCGTTGGTAGGCTGACGAGTGCATATCAAGCTGCGAGTGTCTGTAAGCATCTTCCCTGACGCGGTCAGTAACAGGCTGAAAAGGAACCGCTATCTATAGAAACCAATGCGGTTTACTGTCAATAGATGAACCGGGCGAATGCTAGCGTTCGTAATCGCGTAGCGGAATGCGTCAAGGACTTGTTGATTATCGCGCCACGGCCAGTGTGAACCGACGGAGCAATCGTTCATCACCTATAGTAGCCACCGTCGCCAGACGGTGGGCATGATGCAGGGTGACTAACCACCGCTTGGCAGCGGCGGCTACCAGAGAGTAAATCTGCGGGATTAACCGATGGGCATTAGCCCCGGTTTTTGCTCTGGTAACCGCCGCTAACCCTTCAAGCATTTCGAGAGTATTGCGGCGACCCTCCGAAAGCCTTGACGGCTTCCGCTACCCGATCTTGGCCTGCAACAGGCTATCCGCAAGCGAACGAATCCGCGCCTGCACGACTTCTATTCCTGCATTCGCATCCACTACCATCGCTCGTGATCCCAGATGCGAAACTTGCTCTAAGAACCCGCTTCGTACTCTTTCCATATACTCCGTTCCACGGCTCTCCAAGCGATCGAAGCCGCGTTCGATACGCCCTAGAGCCTGTTCGACAGCGATGTCGAGCACAATGGTCAAATCCGGCTGCAAACCGCCGGTTGCGATCTCACCGACTTGCCAAAGTTGTTCGGTGTCCAATCCGCCTGCGCAGCCTTGATAGACAACATTGGCGAGCAGAAAGCGATCAGTGATTACGGTCTTGCCGCTTTCGAGCGACGGCCGAATGCACTCGGCGACCAACTCCGCACGGCTGGCCATGTACAACAGCATCTCTGCGGTGCCGGTCAGCGGAATCTCTTGACGGTGCAGCAGAATTTCGCGCAGTGCTTCACCCAACTTTGTACCGCCAGGGTCGCGAAAGGTCAGCACTTCGTGACCAAGCGATTGCAAATACTCCGCCAGCAAACGAACTTGCGTTGACTTGCCGCCGCCGTCCACTCCATCGAGGCTTATAAAAACACCTGCCATCCTTACAACTCTTCGTAAGGTGTTTCGAACAGCAGATTCAGATCAGCCAAGTTACCGCTCTTCAATCCATGAGTGAACCATTTGATGCGTTGCTTGGAGCTACCGTGAGTGAACGCATCCGGCCGTACTCTACCCGTCGCCTCGCGCTGTAGCGTATCGTCCCCGATTTTCTCTGCCGCGTTCATAGCTTCCCCGATATCACCCGCTTCCAAAATTTGTTTGGTCTGTTGCGCATGATGTGCCCATACGCCAGCCAGGAAATCGGCTTGCAGTTCCAATCGAACGCTCCACTGATTGGCTTCGACTTTACTGGATCGAGCTTGCTGTTGAGATACGTAGTCCGACAAGCCCAATAGGTTTTGGACATGATGCCCGACTTCATGCGCGATGACATAAGCGCACGCGAAATCACCGGGGGCTTTAAATTTCTCTTGAAGCTCAGTAAAGAAGCCCAAGTCTAGATAAACCTTGTTATCACCTGGGCAATAAAATGGTCCTACGGCAGACGACGCACGGCCACAGGCGGAATCGGTGGCACCGGTGAATAAGTCCAACTGCGGTTCTTGATACGGCTTGCCGACCAGTTTGGGAAACAGATCGTTCCAGACATCTTCGGTGTCCGCAAGCACGACTTTGACAAAGCTTGCCGCGCGGTCCTGTTCAGGAGTGCGCTCATTGGGGCCAACGGCCGCCTGCTGTTGCTGCGCCACCATTTGCAGCAACATACGAGGATCGGCGCCCATAAAGAAGGCGATCGCCATGATGACAATTGTGATTAGTCCGCCACCGCCACCAACCATCGCGGGCGACATCCCTCGACGGTCGTTGACATTCTCGCTTTCACGCCGACCTTCCCAACGCATTTTTCAATCCCTAATCGACAAGTATCACCATCCTGTCCAGCCCAGCTTCGACCACACAGTCCCAATTTCTCGGCCTGACATAGCGGTAATTTGTACGCGGTGTATCTTCGTCAGACAACTGCCTGGCGGCTGATCCGCGCGAATAACTTCACCGACCACCCTGCTGCTCCAGCAAAGTCGCGACCAAGGCCGTCCAGCCCGTCTGATGGCTGGCACCTAATCCGCTGCCGTTGTCTCCGTGGAAATACTCATAAAACAGCACTAAATCTCGCCAAGCGGGATCGTGGGCAAACCGTGCGTCATGCGCTTGGCAGGGTCGCACCCCGTCACCATTAGCGGTAAACAGCTGAATCAAGCGATTCTGAATTTCATCGGCAACTTCAGACAAATTGCACATTCGGCCCGAGCCAGTTGGACATTCAACCTGCAACGTATCGCCATAAAACTGGTAATACGTTCGCAGCGACTCGATCAGCAGGTAGTTAATCGGGAACCACACAGGCCCGCGCCAGTTGCTATTCCCACCAAACATATAGGTATCGCTTTCACCCGGCACATACCGCACCTCCATATGTTCGCCGTTGCAATTCATAACAAACGGTTCCGTACGGTGCTTGGCGGATAGGGAACGGATCCCATACGGCGACAGAAACTCGTTTTCGTCCAGCATCTTTTGCAGCATACGTTGCAATCGCTCCAGGTTCGGCAGCGCTAGCAGTCGCAGGCCGTAATCTCCATCCGGACAAACACGATTCAGATAAGTCATCTGTTTGGCCATGTCCGTCCGATTGTTGAGGTACCATTGGGTCCGTTTCTTGAAGCCCGGTAACCTGTCAATTTTCCGTTCGTCAAGCACGACTGGCGCGCACATCGGAATCAAACCCACCAGCGAGCGAACTTTGATCGGCGTCGAGCGTCCGCCCGACAACAAATGGTCATAGTAAAACCCGTCTGCTTCATCCCACAGCCCCGTACCGTGCAAAGAGTTGGTGGCATCCGCAATCGCCATGTAGTGCTCGAGGAACTTACTGGCCATATCAGCATAGGCCACACTCTCTTCAGCCAACTCAAGTGCGATCCTAAGCATATGCCCACAATAGAAGGCCATCCACGCAGTTGCGTCAGCTTGGTGCAACGAACCACCGCCGGGCAATGGCTTACTGCGATCAAACACTCCAATATTATCCAACCCCAAGAATCCGCCACTAAAGATGTGATGGCCTTCCAAGTCCTTGCGATTGACCCACCAAGTGAAATTGATCAGCAGCTTCTGAAAGGTCCGCTTCAAAAACTCGCGGTCGCGCTGACCTTCGGGTGCGCTCATCAAGTAAGTATTCCAGCACGCCCACGCATGGACAGGTGGGTTTACGTCCGAGAGAGCCCACTCGTAAGCCGGCAATTCGCCGTTGGGATGCATGTACCACTCTCGCAAAAACAGCACCAATTGCTCTTTCGCAAAGTTCGCATCGATCCGCGCCATCGGCAACATGTGAAACGCAAGATCCCAAGCGGCGTACCAAGGGTATTCCCACTTGTCGGGCATGCTGATGATGTCCCGATTGAACAAGTGCCGCCAATCATGATTACGACCATGGGCTCTCGATTCGGGTACGGATGGTCCTGCACTATCACCGTCTAACCAAGCGTCGACCACATAGTGATAGAACTGCTTGGTCCACAGCAGGCCCGCGTAAGCTTGCCGCGCAACCGTCTGTTGCTCAGCCGCTAAGGTCTGCGGAATATGCTTTGCGTAGAACGTGTCTGCCTCCGACTTACGTAGCGCAAAGATCTCGTCAAATGCCGGACCAAACCAGGTCTCTGGCGCCTGACTCGCACTGCACATCCGGGCTTGGATCGTTACGCTCTTGCCCGCAGGAATCAGATGGATCGTGTGCGCAGCGACCTTGGTGCCCATCTGCTGGGAGTTAACGGACTGCACGATGCCTTCAACTACATAACTATGAAACGCGTCTTTGAAGTGCTGCTCACCTGTTGTTGGCACACCGGGATGCCGCTGCGGATTGGTCTCATTGTCGGTGAACAAATACACCGGTGGCTCACCATCGGAGCTGACATCGCTGCGCATGAACCATTTTTCCAGGGTCGAATGCATGGCCACTAGCTGATCGCCTTGCACGCGGATGGTCGGCTTCGGCGCACAGCCTTCGTGGGTGCAGTCCCAGGTCCAAGTATTGCGAAACCACCACTGCGGCAAAACATGAATGGCTGCTGGTTGAGCACTGCGGTTATAGATCGTCGCCCGGATCAGAATGTCATCCGGTGATTTCTTGGCATACTCGATCTCGCAGTCAAAGTAATTTCGTTGGTCAAACACACCTAGGTCACGCAGTTCCAGTTCGGGTTCAAGTCGATTGCGTCTGCGGTTTTCGCTCGTCAGCTGCTCGTAGGGGAACTTGCATTGCGGATACTTGTAAACCGCTTTCATGTAGGAGTGGGTAGGTGTCGCGTCGACGTAGAAATAGACTTCCTTGACATCTTCGCCATGATTTCCCTCTGGCCCGCTAAGACCGAACAGCCTCTCTTTCAAGATGTCATCGCGTGTGTTCCAAAACGCGAACGAGAAGCACAGCCTGCACTCGCGATCACAAATCCCCAGCAGTCCATCTTCGCCCCAGCGATAAGCGCGGCTGCGGGCGTGGTCGTGCGGAAAGTAGTTCCAAGCCTCCTGGTTCCCAGAGTAATCCTCGCGCACTGTTCCCCACTGCCGCTCCGACAGATACGATCCCCATCGCTGCCAATTCTCCACGCGATTGTTCGACGCCACCAACCGTAGTTCCTCAGCCGTTAATTCAGATGCCAATGCAACCCCTCCCATTAATCTCTAAACACTTGACAACGAACGCAGGCCTCAGAGCGACTGCTGGTTTTGGTGGGTCGCATCTGCCAGATGCGACCTGTTGACGCCTGCCAAGCTTTCCGGAAACAATTCTACACTTAAAGTCAGATCAGCTTAGACAAGCAAACTTGACTTTCGCAAATCGTTGTTTTTTTATACCCATTTGTGGTACTCAACGGACGAGCCGAATTGCAACATGCAATCCGCCCCACATGCTGACTGTTTTATCAAACAATTGGCATTGATGAATCTAAGCAACAACGCACTTAAGCGATCGGTTGTCGAGCATCATGCTTGTTCTGGTTCTTGCTCCGTCAACGGCTGCTTGGATCGAGAACTGACGATTGCAAGACAAGCCGTATAGTCTTCGATTGCATTCACATAATCTTCTGTTTCACACCAAACGTCAGCTCTCGCTTGGTAAGCCTCAAGTTTGTTCGGATTGACTTCAACGTCAGTATTTAGATCTGACAAAGCCTCTGAAAAGTTCTTCATCCGTAGATATGCAATTGCTCGATTTCGGTAGGCGCTTTCAGAACGGGGTTCGATGCGGATGACTTGCGTAAAGTCCTCGACGGCCGTTGCTGGCGTACCCTGTTCAAGATGCGCTAATCCACGGCACGAGTATGCCCAACTCGAATTTGGATTTAATTTGAGAGCCATGTTGAAATCACGCATGGCCGAGTCCGCTACGTTCATTCTTGCATAGCAAACACCACGCATTGTCCAGGTCCACGCATCGCCGTCATCTCGACTAATGGACTCGGTTAGTTCTCTAACAGCGTCTTGAAATCGCGATAACTCGTAAAGACAATGCGCGATTCCATGTACCGCCCAATTCAACCAAGAACTCGACCCCTCAACCCCCGGCCCCTTAGTATGTAACAAAGTTAGCTGATTTGGTTTGTATTGAGTAGGATTGTGCCATGGAAACGAAAGATACCTAACGTCTTGTAGATCGACACCCCTTTGGCTCTTGAAGCCGTGGGAGAGCATGATCGCAAGGCGTTC
>JANRMD010000211.1:0-3807 GCA_033761895.1 Pirellulaceae bacterium
GATGGCCGCCGTCGATGTCCGTACTATCCATGGTCTTAGGTCTGACTTCCTATTCCAACATTAAATATGTGTTCGCCATTGCGGCGACGAGAAGTTTACCAAAACGAGTTTGCCGCGGGTGCTCCTACGGTCGCATGTATACCAAGCGGGTGGTCGTCAACATGAGGTTCGTACCGGAGACAACCGGCTTATTGGCTATCTACACTCGCGAATACACTTAATACCCATCGCTCGCGAAAGAAATAGCTTGCTGAAGTTGAGTTGCGCATTACTGTGCCATGGCATGAGCGGAAAGTGGCTCTACACGGGTGGTCTGCGCACATTGTAATCTGTCTCTAGGCAGTGATGGTATGCTTAGTGAATGCACGTAAGTTTCAAGCGAGGGCTACGCGTCACGATCCAACCGCCCTTGTTTCGTTACCGTATGTGAACAAACTGATTTCCACTGGTCGAACCATGCCGAAATATCAATACTCGATCATACGCTTTGTGCCATCACCAATCCGCGGCGAGTTTGTCAACCTTGGCTTGATCGTCGGTAGCGATCAAACAGGTGAGTGGTTGATCGACGTGGTCAATTCGCGAAGCCGCGCGACGAAACTGGATGAACAGAACATTTTTCCCATGGTTCCTTCGGATTTACAACGTGTTCAAACCCTGATCGAGAATTACTCGGAGCCCGATTTGTACGGCTCTGAAGTAGCGCTGTCCGAAGAGTGGTTACGACAGTTATCGCGAGATTCGCAAAAGGTGCTCCAATACTCCTCGCCGAAATCGGTGTTGGGCGATACGGCAGCCAATGCCCTTGAAAAGCTATGGGGGAATTTGATCGTTGAGGATGTACCAACCGAGCGATCGACTGTTTCCAAATCAACGGTGATCTCAGAGACGGAGAAGACCCATGCTCCCATCGATGTCGTTGTGCACAATGGAGTTGTAAAGGACATCACACAATGCTGGTCTTTCCAGATCAAGGACACTGACGAGCTTCTGAATGACATCAAAGCGTGGGATGGACCATTCGAGATCTACGCGAAGCCGGTGGTCAGATCGTCACCGCTCAAAGTACAATCGAAATGCCCAAGGATGTGGATGTTCTTACTGTTCGAAGCCAAGCTCGTCGCTGGTGCTTTGTCTTAATTTGATTCTACGGTTAAAGTTTAGGAACGAACCAATGAAGCGAGGAGTGAAGAAGCCCGTAAGTCCCAAGAAGGAAAGTCAACCTGTGCAACGCCAAACGCGGGCCAAGAAAGTTGCAACTGGCATCGCTGTCCCCGCACAACCTGTGGCGCTGCTGTCGGACGTCCGCGAACTTATCCAGCAAGCCCGCGAAGGTGTCGCGCGAGCCATCGACTTGGGATTGGTTATGCTCTACTGGCCAGCGTATTCGGCAGGATGTCCTGAAGGAGAAGCGGGCGGAGTACGGATCGCAAATTGTCGCCGCACTGGGGCGACAATTGGAGTTAGAGTTTGGACGCGGATTCTCCGAAAGAAACCTGCGCCATATGATACGATTCGCCGAAGCATTCCCTGATCCCACAATTGTGAACTCATTGAGTACACAATTGGGTTGGACACATTTTCGCAACATTTTGCCGATAACGGACCCGCTCAAACGCGACTTCTATGCCGAAATGTGTCGACTGGAAAACTGGAATACGCGGACGCTCCACCAGAAGATTCAATCGATGCTGTACGAGCGCACGGCGATTTCCAAAAAACCAGAAGCCCTCATCCGGCAGGAACTCAAACAACTGCGTGAAGAAGACAAGCTGACACCTGATTTGGTTTTTCGCGATCCGTATGTGCTGGACTTCCTTGGATTAAAGGACAGCTATGCTGAAAAGGATTTTGAAGCAGCGATCCTCCGCGAAATCGAGGCGTTCCTTTTGGAATTGGGAGACGGCTTCTGTTTTGTGGCGCGACAAAAGCGGATGCAAATTGACCACCGTGACTATTATCTCGATCTGCTGTTCTACCATCGTAAACTGCGCCGGCTGGTGGCGATCGATTTGAAGATCGGCGAATTTGATGCGGCCTACAAAGGGGAGATGGAACTCTACCTGGCTTGGCTCAAACGCCACGAGTGCGAACCGGACGAAGCGGAGCCGCTGGGGATCATCCTGTGTGCCGGGAAGAATGAAGAACATGTTGCCTTGCTGGAACTGAACAAGAGTGGGATCCATGTCGCCAGCTACCTGAAGAAGCTACTCCCCAAGGCCGAACTTGAGCGCAAACTGCATGACGCCGTGCGACTTGCGCGAGCGCGGTTGGAGCCGAATAAGGAGTAATCATGCCGCGCATGCCCCGGAATTGACATTTCAACAGCACATCGCGGATTACCTTGTCCGCGAGCACAAGTATCCGTCATTGTCGCACGATTGTCCCAATCTTTGCTGCAACAATTGGGACAATTGTGCGACTCTAAGAGCAGTGGGCTAAGTATCTGGCGATAGCGTCAGATATGGGCGCGCCTGTGGCGTCCTGATAGTAGTTGAAGGCTGGGCTGGGATTGGCTTCGAAGCAGTAAGTCTGCTGGTCAGGGGTGATGCGGAGGTCGATGCCAGCTAAGGGTAGGTTTAACTTTTGAGCCATGGCTCGGCAGCGCGCGGTGTTGGCGCGGTCGAGCTCGGTGATGGATAAATCGGGGGCTGATCCTACTTGCCGTACCGAGTAACGATAGTCGGTCGCTTGGCTTTCAATGCGCACTGCAAAGATGGACTCGCCAATAACGTGAACGCGTATGTCTACGCCACAAACACGCCGCTGAAACTGAGTCGGGCACCAGCGGATATGATCCAGTCGGCCGAAGTCAGCCTCACGGACTTCCTGCACGATTGAACGTACGCCAGAAATCGATTTGTAGATCACCTGGTCTCCGGATTGCCAGATCGATTGAATGAACTCGCGGGCAACCAGCGGATCGGTCGTGATCATCGTTTCTGGGATGCTAAAGCCACACTCGCGGGCCACTTGCATTTGAAATGGCTTGGACGAATTGGATGCCATGTCGGACGCTCGATTGAGAACTCGCGCAGGACATACTTCGGTCCAGGAATAGATCAAGCGATGCAAGGCCCGACAGCGATGGGCGACGGCACTGCCAACCGGGACTTGTTGCGTTTGCAAGACGTTCTCTTCGCTCATCATCCGCAAGAAGACTCCTTGGATGTCTTCCAGTCGAACCGTGCCTGCCGCGGTGGTTATCTCGCCCGAAAGAGCACCTCCGGCTGCGTCGTCTTCAACGCGCAAATACATGCTTGTGTCCGCATGCTGTCGCTGGTCAAACAGGATGTAACCGCAGCCCAGCGATTCAAGCGATTCGATAAGCAACTCAGTAGGGCCATCCGTGGGTACGCCTGCGACAAGAATCATAGTGCACGCTCTTGAATGTCGAATAGTTGCGGCAACAAAGCGGCAGCTAAACGCCGCACCAAAGCGTGGCCCCCGATTCGCAGATCAGCCAAGGCACTCGCCTGTTGAAATCTAAGCTGGCCTGATGGATGGAACCGAAAATCAATTTGAACAAGCGACAATCCCAAGAGCCTGGCAAATCGGATCGCCGCCATACTAAGCGACGCGGAGACAATTGGCCCGAAAACGCGATCATCGAACACCAGCAGCGAGAGGTTACCAGACTCTTCGAGCGCATGCATACTGTGCTGCCCTGGAACATGCCGCCCTGAAACACGCCCCTGGGCACTATTACCTTGCCATTGTACACATTTGGCTTGTCTAATTTCCCTCAGCTAGCTTCATTCCTTCGAGCGTCTGTCGCATCTGTTGGTAGCCTCGCCAGATGGTTTC
>JANRMD010000212.1:0-25792 GCA_033761895.1 Pirellulaceae bacterium
TCGTCCATCTTTAATTTATGGGTTGATCGCGCATTCGAGTGCTATTAACCGCAAGGCGTTAGCCGCGGTTTTCACATTGCGGAAACCGGTGCTAACGCACATCGGTTAATGTGCCCAACCCAAAATCTAATGTGGACAGAGCACTAGCAGGCTGGAGCCAGGAACGCTCGGGACAAGGGCCCCAAGCTATCGCACCTATCAGGTCGCACCTGGCAGGAGCCACCCGCCAAGTCAGTCCACCCCTGCTTTTGGACGCTTAAGCCAGATTATCGGCACAACCCTCAAAGGTTCTAGGCAGGGGAAGCTCCCATGAAATCGGGAGCGCGTTTTCCACACTTCGCAGCCGTTTTTGACCAAGAGTTAAGTTGACAGTTTTCGCAAACGTCAATTTTCTTCTCTTCTCACTGCGTATTGGCTGCTAGCGATGCGACCAAAACAACATCTGAAGTACTCTGCGCTTTGGCTTTATCAGCTAGCCACCGCTCGTCGCCGCAACCGCATGTCGCGGGAACTACGCGAGGCAGGCAACTACCCGGTCGCAATTCTCTTTTATCATCGAGTCGCCGACAGTCATCCTAACGACTGGTCGATGAGCACTCGCAACTTTGCCTTGCAACTCGATTGGTTGCAGACGAACTTTGACATCGTGACACTCGACGAGGCCCAGCGGCGGATCATCGCTCCGTACAATGATCGCCCGACGATCGCCATTACCTTTGATGATGGCTACGCTGAAAACGTTCGCACTGCGATACCAGAATTGCTGAGACGCAATCTGCCAGCCACATACTTTGTCTCCACGGATTACATGCGGACTGGAGAGCCCTTCCCACACGATGCGGCGCGTGGTGTCCCACTACAACCCAATACCGTTGAAGATCTGCGGAATTTTGTGGCCGCCGGCATTGAACTTGGGGCGCATACAAAATCGCACGCGAATCTAGGAGCGATTGACGATGTCGATCAGCTTCGAGATGAAATTGTCGGCAGCTTGCGGCAATTGGAGCAATGGTGCCAAGTTCCGATTCGTTACTTCTCGTTTCCGTATGGTCTGCCCGCAAACACCAGCCAAAAAGCGGTCGACATCATTAGGGAAGCTGGATTCGCAGGATTCTGCACCGCCTACAACGCTTGGAACTGGCCTGGATCTGAAGGATTCCATCTCCGCCGCTGCCATGCAGACCCAGGACTACAAAGCATTAAGAACCGCCTAACTTTAGATCCTCGAAAACTCCGAGACCAAAACCAATTGCCGTTCGTCGAATCGCTCCCACAACTTGCAACCTAGTTGAGATGAACATGACTGAACCGCGAACCAATCCGCTCAACGTAAGCTTTATCATTACCAGTCTACCCGTTGGCGGGGCTGAGACTCTGCTGGTAAACCTAGTGCGCCGGCTGGACAAAACTCTGGTGCAGCCACAGGTTATTTGCTTGAAAGAGGCCGGCGAGCTCGGTGACTCCGTCGCTCGCGAAGTTCCACTGAAAAGTCAGTTGCTTAGCGGCAAGTTTGATTTTCGAATACTTCCACGACTCATCAACGTCTTTCGCAGTCAGAAAACCGACGTGGTCATCACCGTTGGAGCAGGTGACAAGATGTTCTGGGGCCGACTAGCCGCCAAGTTCGCTAAGGTGCCAGTCATCTGCAGCGCTCTGCATTCCACAGGCTGGCCAGATGGCGTCGGTAAACTCAATCGCATGTTGACCAATATCACGGATGGATTTATCGCCTGCGCCCAAGATCACGCGCGCTTTATGGTCGAGTTTGAAGGGTTTCCTAAATCAAAAGTCTTTACGATTCCTAACGGTGTCGACACGCTCCGATTCCAACCCAACGCATCCAGCCGAAGTTGGCTGCGGAGCGAGTTGAACCTGTCCGAAGATGCGAAGTTGGTCGGGATCGTTGCGGCCCTGCGCGAAGAAAAGAACCATTCGCAATTGGTGCTCGCCGCGCGCGACATTCTTCGCGAACATCCCAACACTCACTTCGTCATCGTCGGCGACGGACCGATGCGCGTCATGATTGAAAACCTGATCGGCGAAAACGGCTTAGCCGCTCATTTTCATCTACTCGGCAGCCGAAGTGACACGCACCTAATTCTCCCAGCACTGGATGCGTTTGTGCTGACGAGCAAAAACGAAGCCAACCCAGTGTCGATCCTCGAGGCCCTCGCTTGCGGAATCCCCGTCGCCGCGCCCCGAGTTGGTTCCATCCACGAAACGGTGATCAACGGGAAAACCGGTCTCCTGACCACGCCCCTGGATCCATTCAGCACTGCCGATGCCGTCAGCCGACTGCTGGACAACGCAGTCTGGTCGCGGCAGCTCGGCGAAAATGGTCGAATCGAAGTTGCCCAGTCCTGGAGCCTCGACGCCATGGTGGGGGGCTACGAAAAGCTGGCAGCCATGCTCTACAACACCAAAGCAAATTCGCTCGGGCTGCCGGAATGGCGTGCCGCAAAATCGAACAAGTCTGGTTCTAGCCGCCCCGAAGAAAACCGTTCCGAAGACAGTTTGAACACCCTCCCAAGCGGCGCTTTTGGAGCTATTCCAACCTCGCCTACCCAAGTGTCCTAGGCGTTTTTGGACTTCCAGCCGCTTTTTTTGAGGGTGGAATGCAACGTTTGGAACGGATCGTGCAGGCCTTTGCGGTCCGGTTTTCCCGAAAATCGGAACTTTGGCTAGACCAATTGCGTACTATTACTCAGCCGCTACTTAAGATTCGAGTGCGTACACCGAACAATAAGCGGCGATAAGCCCAAGTTCAGGGGTGTAGCAGAGCTGGCGTCTGCTACGTTTTGACCTTTCAAGAGGTGGTATATGAGCCGAAACGATGCGATTCAAAAACTTAAGCAAGTCCTTCTGAACCGACGTGATGCATTGCGTGCCGCGCTGGCAGGTGACCTGTCAGCCCTGACGGAATTGTCCCTCGCCACCGGAGAACTAGCTGACGTAGCTCTGGATTCGGCACATGAGGAAGTGACCAGCCAAATGGCCGAGGTCGAAAGTCGTGAACTTGGCCTGATCGAGGAAGCCATCAATCGCCTTTCGAGTGGTACCTACGGCAATTGCGAAGAATGCGAAAAACCCATTCCGCTCGCACGTCTGGAAGCACTCCCGTACGCCACACACTGCATCAAGTGCCAGATGCAAGTCGAAAAATCCGGTGGTAAGGACTGGTCAAGGTCATCCGGTGGTGCGTATGATTCGGTCTAGCCGATGGTATGCCTAGACGGTTTTAACGGCCCCCCATGATCATCCGATTGCATGGGCACAACCGGACCGAACCTCACACTACGATTTACAAGCATAGCCATTCGGCGGCAGCGACGATCCTGAACTCGCTGCCGCTTTCTGTTTTACGAGTCTCGGCGGGACAGCCGATTCCACCACGTACGAAGATACGTCTGTTGCGCGGAGGATTTCGCGTGATGGCAGTGGTCTCACTGTTCAATCGAGGTATTCATGCTGTTCCAAGCTAACGCTACCGTTCGATCTATTCGCCACGCCATTGCCGCCGCAATCGCGATCTCTGTTGCGAGCACCACCGCGCACGCACAAATCACGTTGCGACCGGCCCCCGAGCGCACCAACCAACGCAGCTTCGAACATCCCGTGTCTCGCGACGCCGAGCCGGTGGTGCGCGAGCCGCTTCAGTTCGGCAGTAACAATCTGGCCGTTAATTCGCTCAACGTTTCCACTCGCGCTACCGAGTTTCAACAGCTTCAACAAGAAGCCGACGTACTCGAACGACAACTCAGCCTGATCCGCAGAATCGCTAAGTACGCAGGACCAAGCATCGTTCACATCGAAGCCTCCAAGAAATCCGATCCCGGTAAGGGATTTGCAAGTAGTCGCGTTGAAGAAGCCGGCGCCGGTGTCATCGTCGATTTGAACGGCGGTCAATACATTCTCACCAACCGCCACGTGATCCATCCAGCCGAAACATCGTCCATTCTGATTGAGACCAACAGTGGTCAACAAATGCGTCCAGTAAAGGTCTGGACAGATCCATCAACCGATGTGGCCGTGATGAAAATCGATCATCCAAGCCTGATCTCTGCCGACCTAGGTAACAGTGATCAAATGGACATTGGCGACTTCGTGCTTGCCGTGGGCAGCCCATTTGGACTCAGCCACTCTGTAACCTACGGTATTATCAGCGCCAAAGGCCGACGGAACCTCGAACTCGGCTCGAAAGAAATCGAGATCCAAGACTTCTTTCAAACTGACGCTGCCATCAATCCTGGCAACAGTGGTGGTCCACTGCTCAACCTGCGTGGTCAAATCATCGGTATCAACACGGCCATCGCCAGCAACTCCGGCGGTAACGAAGGTATCGGTTTTTCGATTCCCATCAACATGGCCATGACGGTCGCTGAACAACTCGTCACGCGTGGAAAACTACAACGTTCTTATCTCGGCGTTCAGCTGGAAAACACATTCGATAGCCTCACCGCACATCGCTTAGGCCTGCCTTCTACTACCGGCGCGCTCGTCAAGTCAATTATTCCCAACTCGCCTGCACAGCGAATGGATTTACAAGTTGGTGACGTGATCGTTGAATTCGATGGAGTGCGCATCGAGAATGATGGTCATCTCGTGAAGACAGTTGGCCTAACACCCGTCGGACGCAGCGTGAATGTCATCTACTACCGCGAAGGCAAACGCCAACGAACGTCGGGTACCCTAGACCCCAATCCAGATCAATGATCCTGGTGGCTGGGCAATTGGCTTCTCGCAAAAACAGCAGATGGCTCCTGCCAGTTCGCTCTAAGTAGCACTTATTCTGGCACTTGGACTTGGATCTGGTCGTTAACGACACGCACCACAAACGTGTCGACAGAGATCTTGGGATTGTCTAGCCAACTCCCATCGCTGATCGAGAATCGCCAGTGATGCCACGGGCATGCGACCGCGCAACCATCGATGTAGCCTTCCGCCAACGAAGCTCCCTGATGCGGGCAGAAGTCATCGATGGCAAAGTACTTGCCTTCGTTCAAGAACACAGCCACCATGCGCTTGCCAACTGCGAACGCCCTCCCCTGCCCTTCCGCAATCTCGCCGACACGAGCGACAGTTACAAACGGCTTCTCATCGGGCTCTTCAGGAAACAACGGCGTAGCGTCGTCTTTCGTTAAACTCATCGCTTAACGTCCAAGCGCGCGGTTCATGTTCTTTTTGTACGCCTCAACGCCGGGCTGTCCATAAGGATTGATGCCAAGCAGTCGGCCTTCAACCACGGTAGCCAACATCAGCATCTGAAAATACTGCCCCAAGTAGAACTCATCCACGCGCGGCATGTAGAGATTCGTGCTGGGCCGACCGTCGTCACGCAGCGCTTGATTCGTGCCCGATATGGCAGCTGCAATCACGTCCGGCAGGGTCTTCGTCGCCAGATCATTCAGTGAGTCGGGATCACTGCTTCTCGAACCGATCGGCAGTGGATCGAAGCGATACTTCTCGACAATCACATTGTTAACAATCTTGTCACGGCGTCCCTCCTGATGCTGCTGGTGGCGAGAATGCAAATCGCGAGTGTTCACGGTCGTCAGAGGCGTTGCCCCTTTGAGTTCCTTACCAAGACTCTCAGCCAGCAATTGGTCATACCACATACCCGCCGACTCGAGCGCCTTGCTCCACATGCTCAACAAGCGAATCGTGGCACCGCGTTTCACTTCCATCAGATGATTCACGGCCGTGTACTGCAACACAATGTTCTCCGCCGCTGACGTGGACCGGAAGTGCTCGTTCATGGCTTTTGCGCCTTCCAGCAACTTCATCACGTTGATGCCCATCAATGCAGCCGGCACTAAACCGACCGCCGAAAGCACCGAGAATCGTCCACCAACCCCATCCGGAACAGGGAAGATCTCCTTACAGCCTAGTTCTGTTGCAAAGCTATGCAGTTTCCCACTATCGCCCGTGACCGGAATTAAACGCCGTCGCACCTTTTCCTTGTCACCGCCGCAACTAACTTCAAGAGCCGCCAGATACTGCCTAAAAGCGGAAGCGGTCTCGAGTGTGCCACCGCTCTTGCTGATCACCACCACACCCCAGCTGTCTTCGATGCCTGAAGCAGCTTGCCCGCGATGCGCCCCTAACAAATGCAACAAGCCTTGCGATGCATCGTTGTCAACATTATTCCCCTCAAAGTAGATTCGCGGCCGACTGCCACGCTCGCCGCGCGAAAGCTCATTGAAATAAGGCTGGCAGCAGCCATCCATCAGGGCTTTGGCCCCCATGTACGAGCCACCGATCCCCAGCACCACAACGCGATCCACTTCCTCCATCATCGACTTGGTCGTGGCCAAGATCCGCCCCAATTCGCTCGCGCCGCGTCGAGTCTCATAGTCGGCCAGCAATTGTTCTGGCAACAGATAGAACGCCGCATCCAGCGGCTGCTTCTCAGCCGGTGTTGGCAGTTGCCCGGCCACCATCTGCACATCGGTTTCGCAGATCTCATCACGCAGCTTTTCGAGCGTCGGTTCAAGGCTTGTAACATCCGACGGTTCAAGACCCGTACCAGGAATAAAAGCTAAAGAGGGATCAAATCGCAGTGGTTGCGCCATCTAAGTCACCTATGGAAAATCACCAGCCTCGAGTGTTGTTTGGTAACTCGAAATCTACTGGATTCGCGGCGAAGACGATAGATGTGACTGCCGGAAGTTGAAGTCTCTGGCGTCGGGGTCAGATTGATGCAGAAGTTGCTTGAGGTGCGCTGGGTTAGGACGAACACTGCGCCCAAACCAACCGTGCAGAGGTCGCATCTGGCAGAAGCAACTTACCTGAAGCCCTAATCGGCTCGGGACCATGCGGTCGTAATTATTCCGCCCAAAGTGCCTGCAAGCAGGCAAAAAATATAGGGGAAAGACTCTGCGATCAATTGCAGTTTGTTTTCTCCAGGAATCGCGGTTGCATATTCGGCCAATCTTTGGCCCAGCAAACCCACCTCGGAAACATGATTGTACGAGGCGGCATAAAAGCCGAACCCAAGCGCGAAGAAGCCGCCCCAAAATGGTCGGCGATCCATGTCTTCATCAAAAATCGCAAGCGGCAAAGAGATCAGCACCGCGAACATGGTTGCCACAGTCGCAACCTCAAATCCTACACGGTTCCCCGTCCACAAAACCGCGAACCACATTCCCAATAGCAGGCATCCGCCACTCGCAGCCCTAGTTCATTTTGCTCTTCTCAAACGCTTCTTTCAGCATCGAGTCCATCCCCACGATCCAACGAATCCCCTCGGTCTCAAATTCCGCAAAGCTCTCCTTCAGATTAATTGAGAGCACCTTGGCCTTGATCGTGCCTACTTCGAAATCATCACCCTCGGACAATTGGAACGACTTGCCGTCCGTCAGCGAGCGCACCCAAACTTGCGGTCCCTTCACGCCTCCGACCATGGCCGTCACTCGCGATTGCTCAGCCGCATCAAACTTCGGCTTCTCAACTTCCACCGGCGGTGGTGGCGGATCGACAACTTTGAGCGCCAGCTTATGCTCGCTCGATTGGGCTGGTAATCCATTATCTGTGACACGCACAACAACTTCATAAGAGCCATTTTCTTCAACACTTCCTGAAAGCTCACCGCTACGGCTACTGAACTTCAGCCCCTCCGGCAACTCGGTCGAAACCAACTCAAACGTAACATCATCTTTCTCTGGATCGCTACCCTCCAGCTTCAAGTTCCAACGCTCACCACGCTTTAGTTCTTGGCGAGTCGAAGTCGCCAGTTTCGGTGGCAAGTTAGGTGGAGCAAACGGGTTTCGGCCAATAATGATCTTCTCATACTCTTCAGCCGACTTGGCTAATCTGCCCGATGACTCTTTGGAAAACTCCTGCTTCGGATCTGCCCCGCGCAAAGCGATTGCTTGCGAGTCGAGCGAGATCGTCAGCACATTGGCTTGCTTGGTCATCTTGATCTTGAGATTGGAAATCGTGTGTAGCAGATTCTTGTCGTAGAACTTCGCTAGTAACTCAACCAGTTGGTCGGTGCGGCAATCTCCTTGCATCGTAAACTTGTAGCTTGTGAACGCAGGCGGAGTCTTACTAGGCTTAACCTGCTTATTGGTGTCATGCGGATTGATTTTGATGTTCGTCAGCCCGACTTCTTGCCCCAGTTTGGTTAACCATTCGCCATACCGAGCATTAAGTATTTCTGCATTGGTCGGCAAAGATCTTGCCTTGAGGCTCTTCAAAATGTCCTGTGACGTTTTCCCCTGCCGAATCTGTTCGTTGAGCTTATTCAAGCTATCGGCAGCCGCGTCGACCTGCGCTTGCTTGGCGGCCAGCGTTGATTTGATGGAACTGAATCCATACTGAAGCCCGAACAACCCAATCGTCGCTCCAACTCCAATTGCTAAAATTCGTTCTCTTGGTGTCATCGCCATTTTCAATTACTTCGCAGGTCAATACTCATTCAAGTCATGCACAAATTCGACGGGAACCAGTTAGTCAAAGACCACTTCCGTCGATGGGGGAGTTGTCGGCGCTGGAGATTCCTTCCCTTCAGCTTCGGGGGTCGCATCCGACTTGGGGGCACCTTCGCTCGGAGTTGATTCCGCAGCCGGTTTTTCTTCGGCTTTCTTTTCGCTGTTGGTCTCACCGTCCGCTTCGGGGACTACAGCAGCTGCCTTAGGATCCGCTGCTTTAAGGTCAGCAGCCGGCTCTTGGGGTTCTGGTTTCTTCGTCGCGCTCACGCCCTTGGGCAGTTTCCAACCACGTTTGAAGGAAATGGAAACCGTAGTCTCCCAAGGATAGGCTTCCCAAGCGTAGGACTTCGAAAGGCCTGCCGAGTTCACGCGGTAGCGTTCGTTGCCACGCAGCATGTCTTCGAATTCACGGATGACTTCCGATGAAACACCGTATACCTTCGACTTAATCGTCCCTTCGCCCGTCACGCTAACTGAGAAAGTTGGGTCATACATCAGCACCTTTTCAGACGAAGGCATATTCAACGAGATGAGTTCAAGTTCATCCAACCAGTTCGGTGAACCATCCAAGACCTTCTTCACTTCGTTGAATTCAGCAATCTGCTTGAGCGCCACTTCGCCCTGAGCCTTCTTGTCATTCAACTCTTGCCTAAGGTCAGCTAACTCTTGGTTCAATGCACCAATCGTCGAATACCACCATGACCCGATCGCCAATAACACTAAACCCACTGCAGCGCAGGCCAGTATGTAGCGAGCGTAATTCACTTCGCGCGGAGCACGTTTCTTTGGATTCTTGAAGTCAATCAAGCTGCGTTTGTCGGGTTGCGGTACACCGAGCACCCCAGCGATTGCAGCCAAGCGATTCGCGGCCTCATGCGTCAAGCTCTCGCCACCTTCAAACGCACTGGGAAGCATTACCAGCGGGTCGATAACAGCTACGTTGCAACCAACCGCCGTCGATACAGCGGTCTCGACTTTGCCAGCCAGTTCCGCGGGAGCGATCAACAAGGCACTGCTCAGCGTAACTCCATTCAGTTGACTGGCAGCAGCTACCAAACTGCGTTTGATTTCTCCGACAATCGTGTTGCCAATCTGTTGACTGTCCGTTGGTAGACGTGTGCTTCGCAACTGGACCACTGCACCAGAGTTCAACAACATCAAGTCAGCTTGATTGTCCGTGAGACAAACCACTACCGACGCGCCTTCTTTCATCGCGGCCGTGGTATCTGACAACAACGCAAAACGAGCAATCTCTAGTGGGCGGAGCACCACGCGGCTGAGTTGCATACCGGATGCTACGACAGCGCTTTCAATTTCAGCCAAATGAGCCGGCGAGATTGCACCGGCCAAGGCAACTTTATTCTCCAGACCCGCGCTCGGCAACAAGATATAGTCCAGCGGCCAAGTCTCGCCCATGTTGGCCATCTGCCGCTGCGCTTGAAAGCGGATAATGTCGGGTAATTCGTCGGCATCCACATTAGGGATGGACAGTGTGCGGATTTCAACGATCTCACGCGACGCGATCACCACCGCGTCAGACTTGCCCAAGCCCATCTCTTGGATTGCCTTGCGAAGTGCCTGACCTGCCGTGACGGAGCCCTTTTCGGATTCGCCCAGCGGCAGCACTCGGACCTGCTCAAAAGCGACTGACGAACCGCGACGCGCTCCAACGGCCACCAAGAGACCATCACGCTGCCAATCAATTACTACTGTTCGTGCCACAATTACTCGCTTCAAGCGTCGATTTTAGGAAGTGCGAATTTAGGAGTTTCCGTGGACTCGCGTCCAGATTTGCCCACTTCGCGATAACTCTATACTAATTACTGAATTCCTAATCCGGCATTCATAGCCGCATCATATCGTTGACCCAAAGTCGTAATTTCGAATCCCCGACCAAGGTGATCGAGTCGCCGGAAAAATAGGACTTCGGGGACTTTTCCAGCCCCGCTGACGATCGCTTCGATCCGGGAAGAGGCCGCGCTGCCCTCGATGTAGCCAATTACCTGGGCCTTAAACACATCCCCTCCGCAGGTAATCAACGGCATTAGGGCTCGCATTTGATCCATAGTTACGAAACCCTCACAAGCTAGCCAAGTTTCGTATTTTCGCGTTTCGCTTTCCGAACCATCAACCCTGGCCTCCAAAATCTTCTCGCCAACTTCCGGCACGATGCCTGGCAATCCGAGCAAAATTTCGCGAGGGCATTCCATAATGTTGATCCGCCCAGGAATGGTCGGCGATTCGACGGTAGTCAGTTTGTCCATAATGATGGGCGTGTAAAACGCCAAATCAACGGGCGAACTGGTAAAGGGTGATGTGTAGGTTGTCTGCTGCCCATTTTGGTTCAAAACGACCGTTGCATCGACCAAATCCAGGAGCTGGTTGAGTTGTACGCTCCCTTGCTGAGTCATATCGAACGAGGAAAAAGCCCCGGTTGTCCAGGGTTGAGGTGGGCTTTGTTGAGCCTGACCACCAGCCCCAGCTTGGCCAGCCACCGCCATCTGGAGCTGTATGCCACCGGCCTGTCCACGGCCACCGCGTCCACCACCTTGACCATCACGGCCACCCTCGCCGCCGCGGCCTCCAGGGCCTCCAGGGCCATTTCCTGGGCCATTACGCCCCTGCCCTCCCGGACCTTGTCCGCCGAAACCGCCGCCGCCACCAAAGCCGCCGCCACCGCCGCCACCAGGTCTGCCGCCGCCAGGCCCAAAATTCCCACCACCGCCGCCACCGCCGCCGGGGCGACCACCACCAGGTCCAAAATTTCCGCCGCCTCCTCCGCCGCCTCCACCACCGGGACCGAATCCGCCACGACCGCCGCCCTGGCCGCCACCACCCTGGCCGCCACGTTGTTGGAACGCAACTAGCCTAACATTCGAAGTTCTGCGAATGTCACTAACAGGCGGTGGTGGCGAAGGTGGAGGCTGTTGACTGCTCGCTCCCGCCGCCCCAGCGCTCATTAGCAAAGCCATGGGATTGCTGGCCGTAGGCGATGGCTGGCCAGCCAACCGATAAGCCACAATGAAACTGGCTTGCAATTCATTCAATCCAGCGTCCAGCAAGTCTTGGTGCAGCGTCTGAAGATCCTGCGAGTTCACGTTGACCCTGGCCAGCCCTTCGTTGGTGACGTTCTTCTCTTGACTATGCAATGTAAAGTAGGGAGCCCAACCCAACGGCGGAGGTGGTGTGACATTGGGGTCCGTAGCAGCTGCAATCTGTCCCGGTGCCATCCCCGGCTCGATACCCATGCTCATCTTCGACTGTTCATCCGAATCCAACACTCCGTTGCGATTCTCGTCGTAGCCGAACAAGTGCTTGGGAGTAATGCCACGTACCAGCAGCAATTGTTCAATCGATTCGAGTGGTCCGTTGGTCGGCCGATATTGTGGCTGGAGATTCATATAACAATCTGAAAACTCCGCTCCCATCGGTCGCGGATCTTCGTCTTCATCAAGCCAGTCCAAGATTGCATCGGCGATGTCTTCGGTCATGCCCGGCAAGCCCATCAGTTGGTTCTTGGCAAAGTTGCCACCCAACGCCGACCCCAGTTGGCTGGCCAGCTGCGTACTACCGCCCGTTGGACTCGCTTGGCCGCCCCCCTGCCCTGCCCCGCTCTGACCGCTTGCACCCGCCGCCGCGCCCGCGCCGCCAACACCTAAGGCCGCCATCCCCTGTCCCATGGAAGCCGCAGCTTGCGAGCCAGCCGAAATCAACTTATCCAACTGTGCCAGAGCATTCAAATTGATCTTGGTAGATTCATTCTGCAGACCATAACGCAAGCCTGAATAACTGCCCCCCTGATCCAGACTAGGAGAGATAATCGTGAAATTACCGCGACGTTTGGGATCTTGATTGGGTATCACATTCAACGCTTGAAACTGACTAGGATTGTCCCACTGCCCACCCATGCCGCTGCGTGATAGCCGATCGTAACTCAGAAATAACCGAACCGCCTGCACGCCGGATTCGGAGCACATGCGCGCCTGCAGTTGAGTCCCTGACAAAACTGTGGTCTCGTGCGAGGTCACCATCGAATTTGCAAAGTTGAGTGCCGCCAAGCCAGCCATCGCAACCACAATCAATACCATCACCAACAAAAAGGCCCGGCGACCTCTGCTTGTGGAAGAACGAAGTCGACGTCGAGTCGTTTGGAGCGTTTGTCTTGGACGTTGAAAACTCATAATGAATTCAGTTCTTTTCGGTATTAATCGCCGTCGCTAAAGTCCCATCGAACTCATGCCGGAATCCACGTCAGTTGTGTCCGTCGGCGCAGCTTTCAGATTGGCCCCAGGTATAGCCACAATCAATTCATAGACTTGAATGCCATACTCGGCTCGTTGATCATAAGTCAGCGAACTCAACGATACGCCGGATTCCAATTCCGCCTTCGCCTCGCCGGTCGCAAATTGAATCCCTAAGGTGATCTGCACCAGCCAAGGCAAAGCTTGCGTCGACGAGTCCCAGGTGTAGGTCCACTGAACTCCATCAAAGTAAGCGAACTCGAGCGACACCACTTCCGGAGCAATCAATTCACCGGTTCGCATCAATCGAGACGCATCTGCCATCTCTTCTGCATACGCCAAAATGGCTCGGTCCAATTGCCGACGGACCAACCCACTACTCATGCCGCTCGTTGCAATCGCGCCATCATTGAAGGCTTCCAGCGTATCTTGAACTCCCATCGCATTCGGCGTTTGAATGAAATAGGACACGTTCTTGATATCGCCTGGAACATCGGTCAATGTCGGCGAACTGATCGCGCCTGGCGCTGGAAAATACTCATCGGGTCTTGGCAAGCGACTGACGTCCAGCGTCAGGTCATATTGTGAACCATAGATTCCCGGTGGTCGGATGAAGGCCTGCGCTGCAGCCGGATCGCCGCTAGCCGCCGCGTCGGTGCCTCCGCTAGCTGACGCACTGCTCGCAGGTTGTCCAGCTCCACTTGCTCCACCAATTGCAGCACTTCCGGCGGCTCCCGCACCGGCACCAGTCCCACCACCAGCCGCACCGCCCGAACCTGCACCGCCACTAGCCGCACCGCCGCCAGCCGCGCCGCCCATTTGCTGCTCCAAGACCGAAGCATCGTATTCTTGAGCGGTGACCACCGAGCGCAGGTCCTCGGCGATCATGTTCAAGATGCTGCGAGCCAACTGGATTCTGCGGATGTCTTCACCACGCGTCGCAAAATTCCTCGCGTACATTTGCATGAGGCTACCGATCAGTGCGGCCGCGACCACAACTAGCGATAACGCCAGCATGAGCTCCATAAGTGTGAATGCGTGGCGATTTTCAAAAACCCTGCGCTTTACCATCGCTACCGCCCTCGTCCGCCAGGACCGTTGCCACCACCTCGGTTGCCGCCACCACCTCCATTGCCGTTACCGCCGCGACCACCACCGGGCCCAAAGTCGCCACCGCCTCGGTTTCCGCCACCTCCAGCACCTGGTCCGCCAAAACCGCCACCTGGTCCGCCAAAACCGCCGCCTGGTCCGCTGCCTGGTCCGCCGCCTGGTCCGCCGCCACCCATTCCGCCACCGGCACCCGGTCCACCGTTGCCGCCACGAGCCCCACCAAACCCGCCTCCGCCACCAAACCCGCCTCCGCCGAAACCAGCACCGCCCATTCCGCCTGCAGCACCCATTCCACCTGCAGCTCCACCGGTAGCTTGCCCTGCACCTTGGCCGCTGCCCTGAGTGCCTTGGCCGGTCTGACCAGTCTGTCCGCTCGCCGACTCATCGGTCGGTTCCTCAGCAGGCGGAGTATCGAGGCCCAGCGTCGGGTCGATAATCCAGCGTGTCGCCACAAGATCTGCGGGTTGCATATCAGGTACCACACCAGCCACCTGCTCTTGCACGCTAACTTGAATCCCGAGAGTTCCTTGCATCTCCGTTGGAACGATAGCCAAACTGTAGTTCCAAGCCCCCGATGAAGTCGCGGAACTGTAGGCGGTCCAGTTCGCCGCTTGAGCCGGGATGACGCCTGCAATCACTTGATTCATAACGCTCTCGGCCACCAATTCCGCTTGCGTCAAGCGCTGTGCACGAATCGCATTCTGAGCGGCAATCTGCATGGCTTGAGATAGATAAGCGGAGGCAATGCCGAGGATGGCCAATGCCAACACAACTTCCATCAGCGAAATACCGCGGCGCTTGGTCTGTGAGACATTGCATTCGATGCAAGTGCGCGAGCAAATCATGGATTGTCTCCTTCAGCGGAGGACACATTGGTGACCGTTAAGACCTTCACGTGCCCCGTCAATCCTCGCAATCGCACCGCTCGCACCTCGCCACGCGAGTTTTGCAAACGCACCTCAGCGTTGCTGGTACTTCCATCAGGATAAAAGATGATTACCTGCCCAACATTCGCCGTTGAAACTTGACCCGCCATCGATTGCTGCGCCAAGTTGTATGCGCGGCTGTCGGTCGCTACCACGCAACTGACAAACGTTATCTTCTCTTCGAGATCCTTAACGTCACCGGTGAGCGCGTTGGGCTCCGCGGCCATCAAGACTCCCGACTCAGTCGTCTCAGCCACTACACCGAACTGCGTGACAACCTTGGCACCGTCTCCAGTGTTGGTCAAGTCGGATTGCTGCGACAGCGGATGCACACTGAACTTGCCCTGCCCTATCGCGCACTCGAACATCTGAGCTTGACCCGTTCGCATGGCCAGCAACCGCGCGCGATCTAATTCCAAACGGATCTTCTCAGCCGAGGCTTGCAGCCGCTGACGCTCAAACACATTACTAAACGCTGGAAAGGTAATCGCTCCGATAGCAGCGATAATCGCCAACACCAGCATCAACTCAAGCAGTGTGAAACCGTTTCGACATGTCGTAATCACCCTATGCGAACGCTCGCTGGTCACACTCAGAACGAGCGACCCGCATTTTCTCGCATTGATGGTTCGTATCGACATGGAAATCGCTCGAATGAATCGGCTCTGTCTATGAAACTGACCATGAGCCGAAACCCATGGTCAATCCCTTTTTCGAAAAACTCTTGACAATCGGCTAACTAGCCAACGATGTCATCTTCAGTGCCGCTTTGACCATCAGGCCCCAAGCTGCGAATTTCAAACTCAGTTCCATTCACTTTGTATTCATAGGGGTGATTCCATGGATCAGGTTTGATTGGATCACGCGATACTCGCATCCACTTGGACGGATCAGCCAAGTCGGAAGGTTGTTCATAGAGTGCTTCCAAGGTTGAAGGCAATGAGCCTACATTCAAGTCGTATTGACTGATCAAACCCTTGAGGTTGCTCATCTCTGCTTTAGCAGTTCGCTTGAACGCGGTCTCGCGAACGCCGCCCATGTTGACCACGGCAATACCCGCGATCGCAGCGATAATCACCAACACCAACATAACTTCCATCAGCGTAAAACCGCTTCGGCGAGCAGCCTGACGATGACGTAGACGACGACTCATAATTTATTCTCCGCTTTACTGTGAAACCTTGAATTGTGATCTTGTGGAACTGATCAACTAATTTTGACCGGTGGGCACAAACTAAGTCAACCCATTCTTTACATTGTCTTAAACCGCCCCGGAGCTATTAAGTAGCGGTACCATGAGCGCTAATACAATAAAAAACACCAATCCCGCCATTACCAGCAGCATCAGTGGCTCGAGCAACCGCACCATCATATCCAGTCGCCTGAACGTCGTTCGCTCCAGACTGTCCGATATTTGCACCATGACCTTGTCCAGCGAGTTGGATTCTTCAGCCACAGCGATCATTTCCGTCACTTCAGCTGGAAAATGCCCCGAAGAAGCCAAAGGTGTAGCTAGCTTTTCCCCCGCCGTGATGTTTTGACTTGCCTTCTCAATCGCTGTTGACAAAATTCGGTTTCCCGCTGCGTTGCGGCTGATGTCGAGCGATTTCAGAATCGGCACCCCGTTGCCTAACAACGTGCCCAGCACCCGACAAAACCGAGCCACTGCCAAGTTCAAAAAAATCTTCCCAAACATCGGCACTTTAATCTTCGCCCAGTCGAGCCAAAGCTTTCCTGATTCAGTCGACAGATACTTGAAGAACCCGAATATCGAACCCACAATCCCAGCGATGATCAACCACCAGTAGGCTTGCAAGAAATTGCTAAAAGCAAGCAACGCGTCCGTGGCCCACGGCAACTGACCTTTTTCCCGAAGGGTCGAAAACAAAGGTTCGAACTTGGGCACGAAGAAAATGATCAGCACCAAGACCACCGCCGACCCGACGCATCCCAAGAAAATAGGATACGCCAACGCCCCCATCGCGCGGCCTTTCATATCCTCTTGCTGCTCAGTAAACGAAGCCACTCGCTCCAGTGCATCTTCCAAGAACCCGCCTTCCATGCCGGCGCGAACCATGTTCACCGCCATGTCATTGAAGACCCTTGGGTATCGCGACATCGCATCCGGCAGCGGCTCACCATCCTCCACCCGTGACTTGATGTCTTCCAAGACAGCCTTGAGCGCCGGCTTACTCGCTTGTTGACTCATCACCGTCAGAGCCCGCATCAGCGGAACTCCGCTTCGCAACAACGAACCAAGCTGGTTGTACGCGTTGGCCATCACTTGGCCATTCACACGCCGCGTACGAATAGCGGTTGTCCCCTTCGAAGCCGTAATCTCGACTGGGAACAACGACAACGCATCCAACTGCGAAATCACTTCGCGCTGGCTGTTGGCCGTTACCGTTCCAGTTTTTCGCTGCCCCTTAAAGTCGCGAGCAACGTAAGCAAAATCAGGCATGGGAGTTAGGTGTTAGGTGTTAGGGTCGTACATTATTTCAAACTTCAAATTTCAGATTCTCGCAACTCGCTTCTCGCAACTCGCTTCTACCCAAGCCGATCGCCCTTGGTTACACGCAAGACTTCGTCAATGCTGGTGCGGCCTTCGATGGCTTTCTGCCATGCGTCCATGCGCAATGTTTTCATCCCGTTCTTGAGTGCGGCTTGCTTGATCTGCCAACTGCTTACACGATCATGAGCCAATTGACGAACCTCTTCTGTGGTCACCATCAATTCATAAATGCCCATCCGACCACCGTAGCCAACATTGCGACACGTCCGACAACCAACGGCTCGATATAACGGTTTGCCATCAAGCTGCTCGAGCGGGAAATCGGCTGGCACATCCTCAGGCTTGGGCTGATAAGCTTCTTTGCAGTCTGGGCACAGCTTGCGCAGCAAGCGCTGAGCCATCACGCCTTCGACGGTACTAGCCACCAAGAACGGTTCCACGCCCATATCCACGATACGCGTGTAAGCACCCGCGGCGTCGTTGGTGTGCAACGTACTGAACACCAAGTGACCTGTCAGCGAGGCTTGAATCGCATTCTCTGCCGTTTCGTGATCTCGAATTTCCCCAATCAGCACAATGTCAGGGTCATGTCGCAAGATACTTCGCAGGGACGCCGCGAACGTCAAACCAATCTTCGAGTGCACTTGGATCTGATTGATCCCGTCCAGCTGGTATTCAACCGGATCCTCGGTGGTGATGATCTTGTTCTCAGTGCTCTTGATCTCCATCAGAGAACTGTAGAGCGTGGTCGTCTTGCCAGAACCAGTCGGTCCAGTAACCAACACGATACCGTGCGGCAAACGAATCAACTCGCTAAAGGTTGCATAGGTCTGCGGATCCATCCCCAAACCCAGCAAGTCGAACTTCATGGCTCCTTTGTCCAGAATACGCATCACCAAGCTTTCGGCGTGGATCATCGGTATCACCGACAAACGCACATCGATCTCGCGGCCATGCACTTTCAACTTAATACGACCGTCTTGTGGCAAACGTTTTTCAGCAATATTCAACCGAGCCATAATCTTCAAGCGGCTGATGATGGCGGCTTGAAAACGATTGATCTCAGGCGGAGCTGGTTGCACGTGCAAGATACCGTCAATACGGTAACGAATCACAAAACCACTGGCTTGCGATTCAATATGCACGTCAGAAGCTCGGGAGTCGACCGCTTCTACAAGAATTTCATTTACTAGGCGAACCACGGAAGCCTCTTGAGCCATCTCGCCCAATTCGCTGCCGTCGGTTTCGAGCTCTTCAAGTAATTGCACCTCGTCGTCTTCAGAGCGGGCGGCCATCAAGCCTTCCACGGTCTCCGAACCCACACCGAGATGCTTCTTCATCAGCCGCGCGATTTCGCCACGCTCAGCCACCACTGGGATAATCGTCAGTCCAGTCGCCGATCCTGCTTCATCCAGCGCATACACATCCAGTGGATCACTGGTCGCCAAAGTCAGCGAACCATTGTGCCGACTGAGTGGAAACAACGAGTGACGATAAATCAGCTTTTGAGGGAACGACTTCACCAACTCGATATCGACTTCTGCGTTGCGCAAATCGACAAAGTCCATCCCCAACTCTTCGCCCAACGCACGCAACGCGGGCTCTTCGCCAACCATGCCCTGTTGAATCGCAGCATCCACTAGGCTGCTCGCGCTGCTGCCACCCTGGCGAAGCGAATCGAGTTGCTGTTGGTCGATCAGACCACGGCGAATGAGGATGTCGCCGGCTTCAAGCATGACCATGATTATCGGCCTCCGCGTCCACCAGAATTGCCACCTTGGGTTCCGCCACCGCGAGTGCCGCCCCCAAAGCCTCCGAAACCTGGAAAACCGCCACCCCCAAAGCCACCGCCGCCTGGCGTAAAGGTTCGGCCACTGCCACCACCAAACATGCCAGCATCACGCATCCGCTGGAACGCAGCGGCGCGTTGCCGTGCGGCTTCATCATCGGAACCCGCATTGTTGTTCGCTTGTTGCGAACTACCCGGCTGACCTTCAGCAGGTGTCGTGTTGACTTTGGCTTTCGAACCAAGTGCCCGCCCCAAGGCTGCACCCAAATTCTTGGCCGTGGCAAAACCTGGAATCGAAGTCACCGTTACAGTCTCTTCTCCGTCTCCCGTTCCTTGTTCATCAAAGTAGCCTACCAACGTTTCGATTTCTTTGATTACTTGCGGCTGAGCGATGACTACCAGAGTATTGGTATTCACATCTGCGCTCAGTGATATCTTGGACTCTTTTAGTTCGCTTTGTGCGCCGCCACGTCCGCCACGTCCGCCGCCACCTCCACCGCGCAGGGCTTCGATGAACGCTTGGGGATCAGGCTGACGATTGCCACCACCTCCTGCAGCCGCAGCGCCTTCGATTCGGTCGCCATACAATTGCTTCAACATACTCACGACGTCGGTCACATTCTGTGTAATCACCGGAATCATGGCGACTTGCCCGCGAGTCTCAATTGAAATCGGGCTTTCAACTTGATCGATGACCTTGAGCAACTCTTCGCACATCGCCATGTCTTGTGGACTGGCTTTAATAATCAGAGCATTCAAGCGAGGGTCTGAAGTAATCGAGTAGTCACCGCTGGCCAAACCCGAGCTAGATGGGCTCGAGGTGCTGCTGCTCCCACCACCCCCTCCTAGTAACGCACCGAACATGCCGCCACCCATAACGCCGCCCGCCAAATCGCCCAGCAGACTGCCGCCACCGCTGCTCGAGGAGCCCGATGTGCCGCTCATGATTGTTTCCAGCAGTTCTTTAGCCGCAGCAGCCTTAATGTGCTTCAGATACACCACCGTCGGTTCGCCTGATCCAAGAGCCGTTTGCTCCGAGATCATACGCATGATGCGATCGAATTGCTCAAGCGCTTCCTTATCATCTGAAGTGATAATCAAACCACCCGGGCCTTGCATGATCACAATATCACTGCCCGAGTTCTCTTCGAGTGCCTTAGCTTTGGGTGCCTGCTCCGCTTGAGCTTCGGTGTTATTCGGCGTAGCCTCTTGTGACTTCACGACCAAGCTTGCCAGCCGACCGACTGGTGCTGGCTCAACGGCCTTCATTGGCAACTTGCCATCTTGCAAAATGATTGCCCGGCGAGCTTGTTTGCCAGTCGCTTTTGGTGCAGGCGCGGGTGCTTCAGGCTCTTCAGGTGCTTGAAGCTCGACGCCTCGCTGTGGCAAACTCGACTTGCCAGGCATGATGTTTTCGATGACCTTGATCTTGTTCCGGCCATTGGTTGCTTTCCACAACTCTTGGGCTTGTTGCAGGGTGTTGGCTGCCGATCGGCCCGTCAGTGGAATCACTCGAACCTTCTCGCCCCACACATCCGTCGCTTCGGCGTTCTTTTCAAGTTCCTGGATGAACGTTCGAATCTGCTCCACTTCCGTTGCGGAGCCCTTCACCCACACCTGTCGAGCGAACTGATCACCGTCGATGACTGGTCCCGCAGCATCTGCATCTTTAGTGTCCGCGATGCCAAAGAACTTCTTAATCGCATCGATCGCCAAACGCGCATCCAGCTTCTGCAACTGAATCACTTTAAAGTCCGAAGCTTCGCCAGCGAGAGTAACTAATGTCTCTTCGACCAACTTCTGCTCAGCCGATCGGGCTTGAAGAATCAACATCTTTGAGACTTCATCCTTGG
Organism: Pirellulaceae bacterium; assembly: GCA_033761895.1. Classification (GTDB taxonomy): domain Bacteria; phylum Planctomycetota; class Planctomycetia; order Pirellulales; family Pirellulaceae; genus Aureliella. Next base: position 20,864 of record JANRMD010000212.1, read on the forward strand.
CCAAGCGTACATCAGGCATACCCGCCAGCAGCTGCGACACGACCTGATAAGCGATCTCCAAGTCGCCACCTTTCACGCGATGACGCTGAATGGTTGGATTCTCCGTTGCACCCTTAGACTTTTCTTGCTCGGTCGGGGCGGTGTCCATCAGTTTGACCAAGTCTCGAAGCTGCTGGAGCTTTTCTGCTTTGCCGGTCGCGTAGATCACCGTACCAAACGTGTCCGTCGCTAGACTCAAATCAGGACTTGTGTTTTGCTCTGGCAGCAAGCCCAACAAAGGCCTGGCCGCGGTCAAAATTTCTTCGGCGGTAATATGCTTCAGTGGAAATTCTTGAATCGTCGAACCACGAGCTGACTCAGGATCTTCAGCTCGCTTAATCATGGTGGCAATGGCTCGAACATTACCGGCCATGTCAGTCACTGAGATCTGGCCCGCTGAAGCCAAACTCGATACCGTCCCGAGGATGCTCAGCATCGACTCAATTTCAGTCTTGGCAACTTCGGGATCCAAACGCGACACGGAAAACAAGTAACGCACCGGTTCAAAGTCACCACGCTTATCGAGTTCCTCAGGCGTCTTCACTAACTCCGCAAATTCCTTGATGAGCTCCTTGGAAATCGGTTGCTCAATGTCGATGCACTTCATAATCCGCTCGCGTCGCACCAACGTATAGCCAGTATTCAACAGCGAAGCGTTCATAATGTCGATCGTTTGACCGACGGTATAACCGCGAGAACGATCGCGATAGGTAAACGATCCCGGTGGAATCACATCCGGTTGGAATGCCATATCAGCCTGAGCTGCCAACCACTTCAATACATTGTCCCAAGGCTCACCTTGAAAGTTAATCTCAAGTCGTACGTCGCTGACTGGCAATGTCGAATTGGCCGAAGCATCCGTGGGCTGCATCCCAGCAGCAACTTTGGGTGCGTCCTTATCAGGAGGAACCGGTGAAACCTTAGTGGAAGCAGGCAACTTGCCCGCTTGAACTTGCCACGCAACCCATTGGCTCTCGGACAGGTCTTTGCGAATCGCTCCCTCAGCTTCATCACGAACCTTCTTGGCTTGAGGACTGCGGCGACTATCACGTACCTTGGCGCACCATTGCGCTACGGAGGCTTTCTGCCAATCCGCCAAATTGAGCGCCGTCGCAACGGCTTCATCTTCTAGAGACAACAATCCCAACCACTGCACGCGGACCTGCTTGGCGCCCGCTTGCTGCTTTTCGTCCAAGATCTCAAAACCCAGCTTCTCTGACTCCGTGTTGAAGTCGATCTGCATCTGCATGCGCTCCGCGGGTGGAGCTTCTCGAAGCTGCTGGCTAAGTCCAACTTTGGCCGCCATCCGCTGACTAATTAATGTCCGTACTTTGGCAATTTGCTCTTCCGTTAACTGCAACTTGGCAGCCGTTTCGGGCGCAATCAACTCCGGTAGAAAGCCAACAGTATCCTGGGCTCGCACCGAGTTCGTTGCAACAACCAGAGCCAGTCCAAATAAGCAAAGGAAGAAACGTAAATTAGCCATTGGCATCATGTTTTTCATAATCAGACGGACATTCCCGCACGAAAAGGCGATTCACCATAATGGGGGCCAAAAGGAGCAGCGTTTACGATTCTACTCTAGTCACACTAGCCGAATTCACAGCGCCGCCATTTTGCGAAAGCTGGCCTTTTCTCTGGCCAACTGGTACATCCAACCCAGCTTTTCCGTTAAAGTTTCGACGCACACCCAAAGTAGGTATATTTTCTAGTGCAGAACCCGCGCCGAGAGCCCATCAATGCATGAGTACAGATGAGTAGAGTACAGGGTGAGTAGGTTGAGACTGCCACGAAGTGTTCAAGAGCACTACCCCGAAGCGTCAGTTTTGGTGTTGCGTGTTTCGGGCTTTCACAACCCGAAGCGTTAGCGAGGGACCGAGTTGCGGCATCAACTTGACGATGCAGCAAGGTCCCTCGCTAACGCTTCGGGTTATGAAAAGCCAGGCCAAATGTCATCCAGATCACTTCAAGGCAACCACTAGCTGCCTGCTAGACCTGGACCTTTCGCCGCGGCTGAACCGACGCCAAGCCTCCGTCCACCCCAATCACTTGCCCAGTAATCCAGTGATTCTCCGGAGCAATCAGCCACGCAATCATCGATGCAATCTGCTCCGGTTCCCCCAGCCGACCCAACGCATGCAGTTCCGCCGACGCATTCGCCATGGCCGGAGCCTCCCAAATCCGCTTGGTCAAGTTTGTTTTCACCAAACCGGGACTCACCACGTTGAATCGAATGTTCGCCGCCGCATAGGTTGCCGCCGCCGACCGCGCCAAGCCTTCAATACCAGCCTTGGCGGCCGCAATCGCCTCATGGTTGGCGATCCCCAATTTCGCCGCCGCAGAACTCATCAAAACCACCGACCCGCCGCTCGCCCGCAGCATCTTTCCAGCACATTTCACCGTCGCAAAGGCACTGAACAAGTTGGTCTCGACGACCTCCCGAAATTCAGCGTCCGATGTCAAATGCGCCGGCTTGAGCAAGATCGAGCCCACGCAATTCACAAAGCTCTCCACCGGTCCCGCCGTCGAAACTGCCTCCATCAACGAATCCGATGAACTCAGGTCCGCCAACGCAAACGGGGCCTTCAATTCGCTCGCCAGCGCCTGCAATCGCTCGCTATCTCGCCCCACCAAGAAGACTTGCTTGCCCTCAGCCACCAACCGCCGCGCGAGGCAACTCCCCGTGGTCCCCGTCGCCCCAAGTATCACCGCAGTCATCCCAATTCGCCTTCAAAACAAATTTTAACGCATCAATGTTCGCCGCACCCAACGCAAACGATCACCCATCACGATAGCCCCAAGGCAATCACAAACCAGCCGTGGTATAAAGAACGTTCGACCAACCCGCGTCCGCTCCCAAAGCTTCCACGGAAACCAATGAAACTTCTGATCGCCATCATTCAACCCACCAAACTGCAAGCGGTCCGCGAAGCCCTGTTTCGCATTGGTGTCGAACGCATGACCGTTTGCGACTCGCAAGGCTACGGTCGTCAACGCGGCCAGACCGCTACCTACCGAGGCATCGAATACAAAGTCAATATGCTCCGCAAAGTGGCTCTTGAGATCATGGTCAACGACGACTTCGTCGAACGCACCGTCGATACTCTACTCAAAGTCGCTCGCACAGGCTCGGAAGGACACATCGGCGACGGTAAGATCTTCATCCTTCCCGCCGAAGAAACCATTTCCATTGACTCCGAACTCCGCGGCCCAGGAGCGGTATAAGAAACGAGATGCTATATGCTAGAACTCTCGTCCTAACCTGCAGCCTTACTCCTTACTCCTCAAACCTCAAGCCTGCCCCATGATAGTTTTCGTGACTAAAGACCTGTTCTTCATCCCACTCTTGAAGACAGCTGCTGAAAAGCAAAACTGTTCCATGATCACCGTCCCGAACACCAACTCCGTGCGGCTCGATGAACTCACGGCTGAAGAAGTCACCGCGTGCGTCATTGACTTGACCTCAGTTTCACCCACCGAGATCGCGACAGCCGCCGAGTCACTGCAAAAACGGTTTGCCCCAGTGCAACTTATCGCCTTCGGCCCACACGTTAACGAACAACACCTAGCCGCCGCCCAAGCCGCCGGTTTCGACAGCGTTCTAACTCGCGGCCAACTCAACGCCAACATCGACCGACACATGCAACACTGGGCCATTCAAAAGCCTTAAGTAACTCTGTCGAATTCTCTGCGTTCGTTCGCAGCCACGGAGATATTGGGTAGCGGAATGCGTCAAGGGCTTGTCGATCATTGGGTACCGGAAGTCGTCAAGGCTTTCGAGGGCCACCGCATTACTTTCGAATGCTTGAAGGGTTAGCGGCGGTTACCAGAGCAAGAACCGGGGCTAACGCCCATCGGTTAATCCCGCAGATTTACTCTGCGGATCGTTCGGTTTCTCACTAACTTGAGACGCGGTGACGAATGGCGACGAGGGCTGAGGTCGTTAGCAGCCTACGCTTCGCCGAGTCGCAACATCCCGGCCGGCTGGTCCTCGAAATGCTTGAAGGCTTTCGAGGGCTGCTGCAATATTCCCGAAATGCTTGACGGCTTCCGCTACCCAATAATCAGCAAGCATGATCTCTAGTCAAATCCCCTAGGTAGAACTACTTGGGTGGTAGTTTTGATTAGGTGCCGTTGGTATTCGCGCAAAAAACACCGTATTCGGTTGTGGGCATGCGCATTTTAGTGGCTTGCATCGACATTGGCGAAATACCGTATATTAAATCCATCGCCTAAACTGACCTGGATTGCGATTCGATAATGCATATTAGCGAATTGGCGCAATCTTGTCTCAATCTGCCCAAGTGCAGCGCCGAACAACGGTGAATTTCGGTAAGAGAGCTGATGAACAATTTTTACTCACGATGTTGCGACTGTGATGTGGATTACAGCGAGGTTTTGAAAAACGGCAACCCAGTGCTTGAGTGCCCCAACTGCGGTCTAACAACGACGCACGATGAACTCGCTAGGCTTTTTGAGCAACTAAAGCGCGATCAGCCTTGCCGCATTAATCGCATGGAAATTGAGCAAGAAATTCGACTTCGTTTCCCACAAACAACCGCCAGCGTAGTCGCCCTAAAGACGCCAAATTGCTAACGTCGCCCCAGGCCCAGCATTTCGTATTCTCGTAGCGGAATGCGTCAAGCATTTCGAGGACCTGCGGTCACCCCCGCAAGCCCCGAGCGGCTTGACAGCTTGTTGTTTTGTGAGCCGACGGCGCTAGCCGCGGGTCTCGAAGTTTATAGCGTGCATGGATGTAACTCGTACCAATGCGAGTTGAGCTGCAAGCTATTTTGCATTTGAAGCATTAATCGGTGGTGAACGACCGTTCCTTCGGTCACCCGCGGCCAGCGCCCTAGCGCCGTCGGCTCACACTGCCCGTGGTACAAA